>DASSLH010000420.1:0-10488 GCA_035689625.1 Candidatus Methylomirabilota bacterium
GGGACTGGGCCGCGTCGTCGTCGGCATGGCCCGGCAGGACTTCGATCTTGAGCTGCGCGGCTTCCCCCAGGGCTGGCGCGCCACCTTCTATACGAGCGGGCTCGCCCACTCGATCGTCGCCGGTACCGCGTGGGCGCCGACGCCGTGGCTGGCGGTGCAGCAGGCGGCCTGGAGGGCGCTCGAGTGACGTGGGGGGCCGGCGCCGGCCCCCCACGCGGATCGCGGTCTAGGCTGCCTCGACGCCGACCGGCTGGGCGGAGTGCAGGTGGCGGGAGATCTCGTTGACCGGCTTCTGCAGCGCCGTCAGGTGCTCGACGATCGTGGTGAACGAGTCGGCGACGCTGGCGCGCTCGGCGCGCAGGAACTCGACCTCGGCCCGGAGCTCGGCGATCTCCCGGCGGGCCTCGCTCAGCTCGCCGCGCAGGCGCTCGTTGTCCTTCTCCGACGCCTCGAGCCGCCCGCGCACGCGATCACGATCGTCCAGATAGGCGGGGATCATGCGGCCGATCAGGTACTGGCTCTCCTCCAGCCAGCGGTCCACGCGTTGCCGATCCTCGAGCCCCTCCATGCCTTCCATGCTCACCCTTCCCCCTGTGCCGGCTGTGTCGGTGACCGTGGGCCCGCGCATCCCGGGCGCCTCGGTCAGCCGGATGACCGCGACCCGCTGGGATGACGAGATCTGCGCCGTCCGGACCCGGCGGCGCTCGGTGGCCGTCGCCTCGCGGCGGCGGCGTCGATCGAGGATGACGCGCGTGGTGGTGTCGGGCTCGAAGCGCTGCTGGAGGTAGTGGAACAGCGCCTCTTCGGAGGCGGCGACGACGACGAGGTAGCTCGCGGCCGGTTCCGTCTGCAGCGCAGCGCCTCCCCAGATGTGGTAGCCCCGCGTGAAGATAGCAACCAGATGTGGGCCTGGCAAAGAAAATTAGCGCGCCGGGCGCGCGGGCGAGGTCAGCGACGGCTCAGGCGGTGGCGCTGTGCCGGGTCGGGCGCTTGGCGCCGAGGGCGGCGGCGACGCACCGGTGCAGGTGCTCGAGGTCGAGCGGCTTGGACAGGTAATCGAACGCGCCGCGGCGGAGCATCGCGCGGGCCAGCTCGGTATCGCCCAGGCCGGAGATCATGATCACCGCGAGGTATGGCCAGCGCGTGCGCATTTGCTGCAGGACCTCGACACCATTGAGCCCCGGCATGCGCACGTCGAGCAGCACAACGTCCGGCCGCTCGACCTCGGCCAGCATGAGGCCGTCGGCGCCGTGATGGGCGAGGATCGTCTCATAGCCCTGGTCGGTGAGCGAGCCGCTCAGCAGCTCGGCGAGCGGCACGTCGTCGTCCACGATCAGGATCCGGCCCAGGCTGGCGTCCACGCCCACCACGATATGACAATCACCCGCGGCGGGGAACCCTGCAAATTTTTTCCGTGCCGGTCGCTCCGTAGATCTACGTACGGGCACGGCCGTTGCTTGAGCGGTTGAGCATGGCTCTGCCTCGCTACGCCCCCGAGAGCGCTGCGGACCGCTGTTTCGGCTGCGCCGGCGCGATCCGCTCCGACGACCTGGCGGTGTACCTGGACGGCGCCTGGTTCCACGTTCACTGCTACCACCAGGAACGCGCGCACCGGAACGAGCGAAAAGACTTCTCGCTCGCCCGTCGCCGCGTGATGAAGGACCCGCTGGCCGTCGAGCTGGGCCGGCGGGGTGGTCTCAAGGGCGGCAAGGCGCGCGCGGAGAAGCTGACCCCCGGGCGGCGGACGACGATCGCCCGGCGCGCTGCCCTCGCACGCTGGGAAGGACGTAGGTCACTGCCGTGATCCGCAATGCGCTCGCTCTCATCATCCTCGCCATCACCGGACAGCCGGTCGGACAGCCCGCCGTGCCCGTGGACGCGCCGTCCGCGCTCGTGGAGGTGCAGCCCCTCATCAGCGTGCAGTCGGCGCTGGGGGCCTGGCGCGGCTACATCGTGGACGCCGCCGGCAGCCCGCAGGCGCTGGAGGCGTCGTTCTTCACGGGATTGCGGCCCAACACCGTCTTCGGCTACTTCCGGCTGGACGAGCCAGGCAAGCCGGAGCTGATCGTGCGTCGCCTCGGCCGGCTGGTCGACGGCCAGATGCTCTTCGACCTCAAGGAGCGCGGCCACATCGCGCTGCGCCTCATCGAGGGGCGGCTGGTCGGCGAGCTGGACGATCCCTCCGGCCAGCTGCGGCACGTGGCGGCCGGCGCTGTCGAGCTCGACCGCCTGCGCCACTGACGCGGCCGCTGTAAGAGTTGCGCGACGCCGCTCTCGAGCGCTCGTGGGGCGGCGCCATCTCACGCTGAGGCCGCAGGCACCAATGACGCCGGCGGCCGAGCACGCAACTACCCGATTTCATTCGTTCCCCGGCTGGGTAGCTGTTCGCAACGCACGACCCCGGATGTCGAAACCCATCGTCATCGCCGAGTACTGGCGTTGCAAGCCCACGGGCGCGTTGTGGGCGGTGCGGCTGATCGATGGACAGGTCACGGCCGCGGCGGGGCCGCTGGCCGACGCCGACCTGACCGGCGACGACGACGACACGACGATCGAGCTCCTGCGCTACCTGCCGTACAGCGAGCGCGACGCCCGCTGGGTCGCTCAGCACCGCGCCGACTTGGTGCGCGAGCCTCACCGCGGTCCGCTCCACGCCGAGGGCGAGCCGCCCGCGCGCCCGCGCGAGGAGACGTGCTGACGACGTGAACGACGACGAGCTCCGGCAGGCCATCCGGAACAGCCTCGAGGCCGGCCGCCTGCCTCGCCGCCGGCCGCCCGCGAAGATCCTGGCCAGCCGGAGCAACGGCAACGTCTGCGACGGGTGTGGCCGTCCCATCGAGCCCGCGACGATCGAGTACGAGGTCGACGTCGCCGCGCGCCCTCTGCGCCTGCACGTGCGTTGCTTCGACATCTGGCGCGACGAGCTGAGCTGAGCGCGGCATTTGCGCCTCGCGCGCGAGTACGCGAGAATCGCTGCGCGAGCCGTTAGCTCAGTTGGTAGAGCACCTGACTTTTAATCAGGGGGTCCTGGGTTCGAGTCCCAGACGGCTCACCACGCTCTTGGCCCCTCCTGCTTCGTCACCAAGGGCGGACGCGAATTCTCGAGCGGATCACTCGATCGGCGTGTGCCGGTCCAGACAGGATCATCGCGAATTGACGATCGCCGGTTGTCCGTAGTATCCGCGACACGCCCCATCGCCTGAATCCGGCGCGCCCGTGCCGAGCGTGCGGCAATGCCGCGGCATCCCCAGGTGCGCGGGTTTCATGGAGCAAACAGACGGCCGTTGAGCTGATGGGCTCACGAGGAGCGTGCCCGTGCTTCATTGCCCCGAGATGCGCGCGGATGCTAAATGAGCGCGTTGCGTCGACAGGAGGCGCACGACACTGCCATGCTAGATTTTCGCTCGGCCCTCAAGTGCATATCGGCGACCAGCGTTTTGGCCTTACTGGGCTTCGGAGGCGTCGCACCCGACGTTGCGTCGGCGGCGGTCACGTACGGCACGCTCAGCAACTTCGACGCCATCAACGACACCGGCCAGCCATGCAATGGATTCGAGATCGAGCTCGAAGGCCTGGCACCCGGTGATGTCGTGTACACGTTCGGCGAGAACCCCGCCGACCCTGCGAACCCCTACATCCGCTACGGCAAACCGACGATCGTGCCGAACAGCACCGGTACCGGCACGATCGTGCGGTATGCGAGTCCCTACGATCCGGTGTCGAAGACATTCACGAAGGCGACCCCCGCGGCGCAGTCACCGTACCCGGTCACGCTGGGGCACCAGTGCTGGACGTTCGGCGACCCCGTGAACTATCCGACGAGCGGCTGCGAACACTTCGGCGTCTCCATGACCCGTAACCCGACGACGACGACCTACCGGTGGCTGGTGGGCGACAGCAGCACCGGCACGCTCAAGGTGGCCGGCAGTCCTGGGAACCCGAGCATTCCGGCGCCCGTGAACATTCCGGCGCCAGTCTGGAACGTCAACCAGCCGCCGCCGCCTGCGCCGGGGCTTCCTCCGCCGCCTCCGATCGTGATCGCGGTCGTCCAGGCGCCGCCGGCGCCACCCGTCCCGCCCGGCGGCAAGGGGCAGTGGGGCGAGGCGATCTGGATGAAGATCTTCAAGATCGAACTGCCCGAGCCAGTGGCGCTCGAGGATCTCGTCCTCGGCGGGGCGGCCGTACCGGATCCGGACGTCGAGCCCCCCGAGATCGAGTGGCAGTTGCTGCAATCACCGCCGGTGGGGAAAGTCGGCAACTGGGAACAGAGCGACAACGGAGGCGAGGCCGGTGCCGGCAGCGACGCCGTCAGCCGCCGCTACGAGTTCTACAAGTACACCGGGCAGTACGACACCGATCCGGACAACCTCAACGAGGCGCTCTGTGACAATCCGACAGGTGGCGATTCGCGATGTGGCGAGCCGGACGTCAACGGCGTCGCCGGTGTCGGCGACCTGATCGGTGCGCAGAACGCGGCCGTCAACCTCGTGCCGCTGTGCGCGGTGGATGTGAGCGACTCGATCTCGGTCAAGCGTTCCGGCTTCGTCTTCAACTTCGGGACCCGGCTCTTCTACCAGAAGGTCACGCTGACCAACATCGGCGCCGCGCCGGTGTTCGGGCCGATCTCGCTGGCGCTCGACAACCTGAGCGCCAACGCCAGCCTCTTCAACGCGTCGGGCGCGACGAGCTGCACCGCGCCGCTGGGCAGCCAGTACGTCGATTCGAGCGTCAGTACCAGCGCGGCCGCTCTGGCCCCGGGTACCAGCGTCTCGGTGGTGCTGCAGTTCAGCGATCCGACCCGAACGGCGATCGGCTACACTACGCGGGTGCTGGCCACCTCGGGAACGAAATAGGAGCACGACATGAACGCGATCCGCGTCGTGACAGCCTGCGTGCTGCTGATCGTCGCCGTGGCGGCGAGCGCCGGCATAGCGTCCGCTGACAGCATCTTCACGGTGACCGTGAACACCGTCCCACTCATGGGACTGGTGGGGCCCTTTGCGGTCGCCTTCCAGCTCACTGACGGCTCGGGACTCGCCGACGGTAACAACACGGCGATACTCAGCAACTTCCTGTTCGGCGGAGGCAGCGCCACCGGGTGTCCCCCGGCGGCTTGTACGACCACGGGCAGCGCGAGCGGGGACCTGACTGGCAGCGTGAAACTCACCGACACCGACTTCTTCAATTCCTTCGCCGAGCAGTTCACGGTGGGCAACACCCTGTCGTTCATCGTCGACCTGACGACGAACATGGACGCGGGGGGAACGCCCGACACCTTCGCCTTCAGCCTCTTCGACAATGGGTCCCCGATCCCGACGCTCGATCCGCTGGGAGCCGACACGCTCCTGAGTGTCGACATTAGTTCGGCGAGCCCAACCATCCTCACGTTCGCGGCCGATCCGTCGCGGACCACGATCTCGCTGGCTGCGCCGGTCATCGGCGCAGCTCCATCGCCCGTGCCGGAGCCGGGCACCCTGTGGTTGATGGCGATCGCGCTGGTCGCTCTGGTCGGTGTACGGCGCGCACGACGTCAGGCGTAGCAGGCCTTCGCCACGGAGTTGGACTGAGCCGCGACCGCCGCGAGAACCGTCGCGGTGACTCAGAACGGCGGCGGCGTTCTCCGGAGCACGTAGGAGCCGAGCGTCTTCATGTAGTTGGCGCGCTCGAAAGCGGCGGGCTCGACCACCGAGCGATAGCTCATGCTGCCCTGCATCTGCTCGATGGACGTGTACTCGTGCGACTCCATCCAGGCCAGCAGCTCGGACTTCACCGTCGCCAGGTGCTCGATGCCGTGGCGCAGCAGGGCGGACGTGGTCATCGCCACCCGGGCGCCGGCCATCATCGCCTTCAGCACGTCGGTGGCGCTCTCGACGCCGCCGGTGATCGCCAGATCCGCGTGCACGTGGCCGTACAGGATCGCCGTCCAGTGCAGGCGCACCAGCAGCTCCATCGGCCGGCTCAGCGTGAGCTTCGGCACCACGTCCAGGGTCTCCAGGTCGAAGTCGGGCAGGTAGAAGCGGTTGAAGAGGACGAGGCCGCTGGCGCCCGCCTCGTCCAGGCGCCCGGCCAGGTTGGCGGGCGCGCTGAACATGTGGCCGACCTTGACCGCCACCGGGATCGTCACCGCCCGGCGCACGTCGCGCACGAGGTCCACGCACAGCTGCTCGACCTCGGCGCCCGTCATCGCCGGATCGGTCGGGATGAACGCGATGTTCAGCTCGAGCGCGTCGGCGCCGGCCTGCTCGATCTTGCGCGCGTACGAGGTCCAGCCGCCGGTGGACACGCCGTTGAGGCTGCCGATGACCGGGATGTCCACGGCCGCCTTGGCACGGCGCACGTGCTCGAGGTAGCCCTCGGGCCCGAGCCGATAGCTCGCCATGTCGGGGAAGTACGTCAGCGACTCGAAGTAGCTCTCGGTGCCGTGGGAGAGATAGCGGTCGAGGTGATGGCTCTCGAGGTCGATCTGCTCCTCGAAGAGCGAGTGGAGCACGACCGCGGCGGCGCCGGCGTCCTCCATGCGGCGGATGTTGCCGATCTCCTCGCACAGGGGTGACGGCGAGGCCACCAGCGGGCTCGTGAGCGACAGGCCGAGATAGCGCGTGCCGAGATCAGGCATGGCCGTTGCCCGCCGGCGGTGGCGCCGCCATCTGCTCCAGCTCTTTCCAGTGCGCCTGCACGTCGGCCTCGGCCTCGGCCAGCAGCCGCCGCGCCGTCGCCGGATCGCTGTGCGCCAGCATCGTGTAGCGCGTCTCGTTGTAGGCGTAGGAGGCCAGCGACACCGACGGCGCCTTGGAGTCGAGCTGCAGCGGGCTCTGCCCGGCCGCCGCCAGGCGCGGGTCGAAGCGATAGAGTGGCCAGTGCCCGCTCAGCACGGCGGCCTTCTGCTGCTCCATGCCGTGGCGCAGGTCGTAGCCGTGGGCGATGCAGTGGCTGTACGCGATGATCAGCGCGGGGCCGTCGAAGGACTCGGCCTCGCGGAACGCGCGCAGCGTCTGCGTGTCGTTGCCGCCCATGGCGACGCGGGCGACGTAGACGTGGCCGTACGTCATCGCCAGCCGGCCCAGGTCCTTCTTGGCGAGGGCCTTGCCGCCGGCCGCGAACTTGGCGACGGCGCCCCGGGGCGTCGCCTTGGACATCTGCCCGCCGGTGTTCGAGTAGACCTCGGTGTCGAGGACGAGCACCTTGACGTTGGCGCCCGAGGCCAGCACGTGGTCGAGGCCGCCGTAGCCGATGTCGTAGGCCCAGCCGTCGCCGCCGACGATCCACACGCTCGTGCGCATCAGCGCGTCGGCGATGACCGCCAGGTCACGCGCGTCGTCGCTGTCGATCTCGGCCAGGCGCCGGCGCAGGCGCGCGATGCGCTCGCGCTGGGCCTGCAGGCCCGCCGCGGCCGTCTGGTCGGCCTCGAGGATCTCGGCGGCGAGGCCCTCCAGGCTCGGCGCCAGGCGGGTGAGGATCTCGCGCGCGTGCTCGGCCTGCCGGTCGAGCGCCAGCCGCATGCCGAGGCCGAACTCGGCGTTGTCCTCGAACAGCGAGTTCGCCCACGCCGGGCCCCGGCCCTCGGCGTTCATGCTCCACGGGGTCGTCGGCTGGTTGCCGCCGTAGATGGAGGAGCAGCCGGTGGCGTTGGCCACGATCATGTGCTCGCCGCAGAGCTGGCTCAGCAGCTTGAGGTAGGGCGTCTCGCCGCAGCCGGCGCAGGCCCCCGAGAACTCGAACAGCGGCTGCAACAGCTGGACGTCCTTGAGCTGGGCGTCGTTGAGCTGCGTGCGGGCCGGCGTCGGCAGGCCGAGGAAGAAGTCCCAGTTGCGGTCCTCGCCCTCGCGGCGCGGCGCCTGCGGCGCCATGTCGATCGCCTTGTGGCGCGCCTGGCTCTTGCTCTTGGCCGGGCAGGCCTCCACGCAGAGCGCGCAGCCGGTGCAATCCTGAGGCGAGACCTGCAGCGTATAGCGCGCCTGCGGGAACTCGCGCCAGCGCGCCGGCGCCGACTTGAAGCCCTCGGGGGCGCCGGCCAGCGCCTCCGGCGCGTAGACCTTGGCGCGGATCACCGCGTGCGGGCACACCATCACGCACTTGCCGCACTGGATGCATAGCGCCTCGTCCCACACCGGGATCTCGGCTGCGATGTTGCGCTTCTCCCAGCGCGCGGTCGCGCTCGGGTAGGTGCCGTCCGCCGGCAGCGCGCTCACCGGCAGCTCGTCGCCGCGGCCGGCGATGAGCGCCGCGGTCACGTCGCGCACGAAGGGCGGCGCGCCGGCCGGGACCGGCGGCCGCAGGTCGGCGGTCGCCGTGATCGTCCCCGGCACCGGGACCTCGGCCAGGTGGGCCAGCGCGGCGTCCACGGCGGCGAAGTTCCGGCGCACGACGGCCTCGCCCCGCTTGCCGTACGTCTTGTCGATCGAGTGCTTGATCGCCGCGATCGCTTCCTCGCGCGGCAGCACGCCGCTGATGGCGAAGAAGCACGTCTGCATGATCGTGTTGACGCGCCCGCCCATGCCGGCCTCGCGCGCCACCCGCGAGCCGTCGATGACGTACAGCCTGAGCTTGCGCTCGACCAGGCGCGCCTGGGCCGTGCGCGGCAGCCGGTCCCAGACCTCGGCGGGGCCGTAGGGCGCGTTCAGCAGCACGGTCGCGCCCGGCTCGGCGCTGGCCAGCACGTCGTAGCGCTCGAGGAACGCGAACTGGTGGCAGGCGACGAACGTCGCGCGCTCGATCAGGTATGTCGAGCGGATGGGCCGCGGCCCGAACCGCAGGTGCGAGACGGTGACCGAGCCCGACTTCTTGGAGTCGTAGACGAAGTAGCCCTGGGCGTACTGGTCGGTTTCCTCGCCGATGATCTTGATCGAGTTCTTGTTGGCGCCCACGGTGCCGTCGGCGCCGAGCCCCCAGAAGATCGCCCGCACGGTGGCCGGATCCTCGGTGCTGAAGGTCGGATCCCACGGCAGGCTCGTGTGGGTGACATCGTCGGTGATGCCGATCGTGAAGCGCGTGCGCGGCGAGGGCGCGGCCAGGTCGTCGAGCACGGCCTTGACCATCGCCGGCGTGAACTCCTTGGAGCCGAGGCCGTAGCGGCCGCCGACGATGCGCGGCGCCGCCGGCCACGGCGCCCGCCCGGACGCCACGGCGTCCTGCACGGCGGCCACGACGTCGAGGTAGAGCGGCTCGCCGGCGCTGCCCGGCTCCTTGGTGCGATCGAGCACGGCGATGCGCCGCGTGGTGACCGGCAGCGCCGCCACGAGGGCGGCGGCGTCGAACGGCCGGTACAGCCGCACCTTGACGACGCCGACCTTCTCGCCGCGGGCGACCAGGTGCTCGACCGTCTCGTGGGCGGCCTCGGCGCCGGAGCCCATCAGCACCAGCACGCGCTCGGCGTCGGGCGCGCCGGCGTAGTCGAACAGCCGGTAGGCGCGGCCGGTCAGCGCGGCCAGGCGGTCCATCAGCGACTGCACGATTTCGGGGCAGGCCAGGTGGTAGGCGTTCGTCGCCTCGCGCGCCTGGAAGTAGATGTCGGAGTTCTGGGCGGTGCCGCGCACGAACGGGTGCGACGGCGACAGGGCGCGTTGACGCTGGGCGCGCACGTGGCGCTCGTCGACCAGCTCGCGCAGATCATCCGGCGCCAGCGCCTCGATCTTGCCGACCTCGTGCGAGGTGCGGAAGCCGTCGAAGAAGTGCAGGAAGGGCACGCGCGAGGCCAGCGTGGCGGCGTGGGCGATGGCCGCGAAGTCCGCCGCCTCCTGCACCGAGCCGCTGGCGAGCATGGCGACGCCGGTGGCCCGGGCGGCCATCACGTCGCTGTGATCGCCGAAGATGGACAGCGCCTGCGTGGCCAGCGCGCGCGCGGCCACGTGGAAGACCGCCGGCGTGAGCTCGCCGGCGATCTTGTACATGTTGGGGATCATCAGCAGCAGGCCCTGCGAGGCCGTGAACGTCGTGCCGAGCGCGCCGGTTTGCAGCGCGCCGTGCAGCGCGCCGGCGGCGCCGCCCTCGCTCTGCATCTCCACCACGCGCGGCACCGTGTTCCAGAGGTTCGGGCGCCCCTGGGCCGACCACTGGTCGGCCCACTCGCCCATCGCCGACGACGGCGTGATCGGGTAGATCGCGATGACGTCGCTGAGCAGGTGGGCGATGCGGGCGACCGCTTCGTTGGCGTCGACGGTCATGCGCTCGCGCGTGATCGGCCCCGCGGATTTCATGGGCAATCGGAACTACGCAAGCGGTATACCAGCCCTGTCGCCAATGTTGACGGGGACTTACAGGACGGAATCGCGGGGGCGGGCGGGGCGCGGGCGCCTCAGTGGGGCGGCGGTCGCGGCGTGCGCGACCAGCGCGAGGTCGTGCGCCTCCTGCACGGAGTCCGAGGCGAGCAGCGCGAAGCCCGTCTGGCGCACCGCCATCACGTCCTGGTGGTCGCCGAAGATCGAGAGCGCCTGCGCCGCGACGGAACGCGCCGCGACATGGATCACGGTCGGGGTCAATTCGCCGGCGATC
>DASSLH010000421.1:0-4544 GCA_035689625.1 Candidatus Methylomirabilota bacterium
GCGTCGTGCTCGACGGCGAGGACCTCACGCGCGTGCCGGCCCACCGCCGCGTGGACCTCGGCATCGTCCAGGTGCCCGAGGGCCGGCGGCTGTTTCCGTTCATGTCGGTCGCCGAGAACCTGCTGCTCGGCGCCCACACGCCGCGGGCGCGCGCCGCGCGCGAGGCCACGCTGAAGTACGTCTTCGGCCTGTTCCCGGTGCTCGAGGACCGGCGCGGCCAGCTGGCCGGCTCGCTGTCCGGCGGTGAGCAACAGATGTGCGCGATCGCGCGGGCGCTGATGGCCAGGCCCCGCGTGCTCATGCTCGACGAGCCGACGCTGGGCCTGGCCCCCGTGCTCGTCGCGCGCATCTTCCAGACCGTGCGCACGATCAACGCCGACGGCATGACCGTGCTGCTGGTCGAGCAGAACGTCCGCCAGGCCCTCACGCTCGCCCACCGCGCGGCCGTGCTGGAGTCCGGCCACCTGGTGCTGGCCGGCGGCGGCGCCGAGCTGCTGGGCGACGAGCGATTGAAGCGAGCTTATCTGGGAATGTAGGGGGCCCGAGATGGCCCCCTGCACCCCCCACGTTCTCCCCTCGCGCAACGCGCTCGATGTAGTCCACGAAGGGCCGGAACGGATCGAAGCCCAGCACCCGCGGCGCGTCCGCCACGAAGTTCGAGGTCGCGTTGACGTCGTAGAAGTAGATCTTGCCGTCGGCGCGGCTGACGAGGTACTCCACGCCGCCGACGTCGATGGACGCCGCCCGCGTGAGCGCGACCGCCTGCGCCACCGCCTCGTCGGGCGGCTCGTAGCGCGTGACCTCGAGCGTGCCGGAGGCGTCCACCGGGCAGGCGCCGGCCACCGGCGCCGGACCGGGGACCTGGCAGACGTCGGCCGGGCAGAGGTTGAAGCTGGCGGCGCCGCGCACGATGCGGATCGCGTAGAGCGCGCGGCCGTCCAGCACCTCCACGCGCACGATGGCGTTGTCGCGCGCCTCCAGGTATTCCTGCAGCAGCGCCGTCCCGTCGGGGCCGAGGTCCAGCGACGGCGCCGCTGCCTCGAGCTCCGCCCGCGTGTCGAAGCGCACGATGCCGGCGCCGGAGCCGCCGACGTTCGGCTTGACGACGACCGGGAACCTCAAGCCGTCGGCGAGCTTGCCCACCTGCTCGGGATCGTTGAAGACGACCGTGCGCGGGTAGCGGATGCCGAGGTGCTCGAACAGGTCGGCCTGCAGCGCCTTGGATTTCTCGAAGCGGTAGGCGGCCACCGAATTGATGACCGGGGTGCCGAGCGCCTCGTAGTGGTTGAGCAGCGCCTCGGCGTAGAAGAGCACGCTGCCGTGGCCGCGCCGGTGCGAGGACGGGCTCGAGCGGTTGACGACCACCGAGTAGCGCGAGCGTCGCTCGCGCGGCTCGTAGGCGTGGCTGGAATGGTCGATCTTCTCGTACGGCAGCCGGCGGTTCTCCAGCTCGGCGATGAGCCGGCGCGACCACTCCGGGTGCTCGTCGACGATGGCTATCGGGGCGGAAAGCCTGGCGCTCATATAGTCACCATTCCCGACCGGGATAGTAGTATTGTCCACGAATCCGGGGAATGACGCAAGTGCCTCAGGAATCGCCGAGACGGCGGGGGGTTGCGGCCACCAGAGCGATCCACTACTGTCGGAACGTCATGGCCGCGCGACTCCTGGCTGTCGCGCTCGCTGTCCTGTTCCTGCTGCTGCCCGTTCTCGCCTACGCCAGCCCGCCGGACCCGACCTGGATCGGCGGCTACTACGACGACAGCGACTACGACGACGTCGTCACCGTGATCACCGCGGAACCGAGCCCGCCGCCGCCGACGGTGGGCCAGTGTCCCGAGCCGGCGTACGTCGTCGTCTGGCTCGTCCCGATCGCCGACGAGCAGCCGCCGCCGGCGAGATCGCCGCAGCCCCAGCTCTCTCGCGGCCCCCCGCTCGTCTAGCTCGCCGGCACGCCGCCTGACGGCGGCGCTCCTCGTCGGTTCACGCGCCCGTAGCGTCGTTCGTGCGTCGTTTCGGCTGCCCGTGGGACGGAGTCCCTGCAGCGGACCCCACCGGCGCCGAGTGCAGTGCACTTTCACCCGGAGGGGACCATGAAGCGATCGCTCCTTGTGCTTGCGCTGTTCGCCGTCCTGGCGGCGCTGGCGCCGTCCCGCGCGCACGCGACGCCCGCGTTCGCGCGCCAGACCGGCGTGTCGTGCCAGGGCTGTCACACCGTGTTTCCCGAGCTGACGCCGTTCGGCCGGAAGTTCAAGCTCAATGGCTACGTCTTCACCAACGTCAAGCAGCTGGAGCCGCTGAGCGAGCAGGGCCAGCGCACGCTGGCGCTGAGCGAGATCCCGCCGCTCTCGGTCCAGCTGCAGGCCTCCAACACGACCCTGCAGCGCTCCGTCCCCGACGCCGGCGCCACCGGCGACCTCGCCCAGCGCAACTCCACCGAGTTCCCGCAGGCGCTGAGCCTGTTCTACACGGGCAAGATCTCCGACAACCTCGGCGCATTCCTGCAGCTGACCTGGAGCCCGCCCAGCGACTCGGTTGGCATCGACAACTCCGACCTGCGCTTCGCCAACCACGCGGCGTTCGACTCGATCGGCATGCCGGACTTCATCTATGGCCTGACGCTGAACAACAACCCGACCTCGCAGGACGTCTGGAACAGCACGCCGGCGTGGGGCTATCCCTACATCCTTCCCGACTCCGCCGTCCCGCCGGTCGCCTCCACGCTGCTCGACGGCCAGCTGGCCCAGGAGTCGGCGGGCCTGAGCGCATACGTCTACCTGTTCGATCACCTCTACCTGGAGGGCGGCGCCTACCGCTCGGCGCAGACCAGCTTCACCAACGCGACGACCGGCGGCCCCGGGCCGCTGGACAGCACCGCGCCGAACGATCGAATCAGCGGCGTGGCGCCCTACTGGCGGCTCGCCTGGGAGCAGGCCTGGGGCGAGCACTCGCTGGAGTTCGGGACCTACGGCATCCGCGCCGAGACCCACCCGACCGGTATCGGTGAGAACGGGCCCCTGAACGTGTTCACCGACATCGCACTCGATGGGCAGTACCAGTTCATCACCGACGACCACATCTTCTCGCTGGCCGGGACCTGGATCCACGAGCATCGCCACTTCAACAACGTCCTGCTGGCGACGCACCAGAACAACGACCTCGACACCGAGCGCCTGACCGCGTCGTACTATTTCCGGCGGCGCATCGGCGGCTACGTGCAGGGCTTCTCCACCACCGGCAGCCGCGATCCGATCATGTACGCGATGGGCACGCCGGTGCTGGGCAGCGCCAAGGGCCGGCCGGACACCCAGGGCGCCATCGTCGAGCTCGACTTCCTGCCGTGGCTGAACACCAAGCTGGGCGTGCAGTACACGATCTACTCGAAGTTCAACGGCGACAGCAAGAACTACGACGGCTTCGGCCGCAAGGCCTCCGACAACAACGCGCTGTTCGTCTACGTCTGGACGGCGTTCTAGCCGGCCGACCGGGAAAGGTGAGAGCCATGAGAGCGAAGATCCTCTACGCGCTCGTCGCCGGCAGCCTGCTGGCGGCGGGCACGCCGCCGGCGCACGCCGCCGACGGCGCCGCGCTGGAGCTGGTCCGCAAGGAGTGCTCGACCTGCCACGGCACGCGGGGCATCAGCGTGGCGCCGACGTTTCCCCACCTGGCCGCCCAGCAGGCCGAGTACCTGGAGGTCCAGCTGCGCGCCTTCCGTGATCACTCACGGGCCGATCCCCACGCGCAGGCCTACATGTGGGGCATGGCGGCCCAGCTGACCGACCCGACGATCAAGGAGATCAGCAAGTACTTCTCCACCCAGCCGGCGCCGGTGCCGCCGCAGGCTGGTGCGGCCGAGATCGCCGCCGGCAAGAAGATCTTCGAGGAAGGCGTGCCGACGCAGAGCGTGCCGCCGTGCCAGTCGTGTCACATGCCGAACGCGCACGGCAACGGCCCCTTCCCGCGCCTGGCCGGGCAGCACCGGCAGTACCTGGAAAAGCAGCTGGAAGTCTTCGCGGCCGGTGTCCGCGCCAACGAGATGATGCACGCGACCGCGCAAACCCTCACCGCGCTCCAGATCAGCCAGCTGGCGGCGTTCCTGAGCTCCCAGCCATGAGTCATCGCCCGCTCCGCGTTGCAATCGTGATCGCCGCGATCGTCCTGGTCGCCGCCCTGGCTCCGCCGCCGAGCCGGGCGGCGGTGACGGGCTGCGAGGACGGATCGCGCCAGCAGCGCCTGACCGGCTCCTACGTCGCGGCCGGCGAGCCCTATGCCCGGGCGTTCGTCTTCGCGATGCAGATCGACTGCAAGGGCAAGAAGGAAGTCGTCACCGTCCAGCGGGCGACCGGCAATCTGCCGGTGTGCGAGCCCGGCCAGCAGGTCGAGCTCACCGGGACACTGGTCTGGAACCGGTACCTGGTGGATGGCCACTACGAGGTCAACGATCCGTCCGGGGTGACGTGCCGGACCGTCGCCGCGACGGCGCCGGCCGTCCCGAGCCCACCACCGGCGGCCGCGGCGACGGCGCCGCCGGCCGTTGCCGCAAC
>DASSLH010000422.1:0-8979 GCA_035689625.1 Candidatus Methylomirabilota bacterium
GCCGACGGCGTCGCCCTGGATCATCGCGAGGGTGGGCTTGGTCATGCCGGCGACGCGCGTGAGCACGCGGCTGATGCGCGCCTCGTAGGCCAGCGCGTCCTCCTTCGTCCTGAAGCTTTGGAACTGGCGGATGTCGGTGCCGCTGACGAACGCCCGGTCGCCCGCCCCGCGCAGGATCACCACGCGCACGTCGCCGTCGCCGTCCAGCCGCTCGCAGAGGTCGTGCAGGCCCTCGTACATCGGGAACGTCATGGCGTTGCGCACGTCGGGACGGTTGACGGTGATCACGGCGACGCGGTCGGCGCGCTCGAGCACGAGGTGGTCGGCGATGGTCTCGATCATGGCGCTCACGATAGCGCATCCCGACGCGCGCCTGCTACTCTAGTCCCATGTCCCGCGCGCGTGACCTGGTGGTCGCCATCCAGCCCGACGAGGTACTGCTGGCCAGCGTGGCCGTGCTGCGCCACCTCGGCGCCCGCATCACGCGCTACGACGCCGAGGCCGGCGTGCTGGAGGCGCGCGTGCGCCGCCTCTGGCGCCCGGCGCTCATCCGCCTGCGGGCGCAGCCCGACGACGCCGGCAGCCGGCTCACGGTGGAGAGCGACGCGCTCGCCTGGTCGCCGATGTTCCGCCGCTTCCGGGGCGGGCTCGAGGACGTCGTGAGGCAGGCGTGGTGAGCCGGCCGCGGATCCTCGTCACCGGCTTCGAGCCGTTTGCCGCCCACGGCGCCAATCCCTCGCAGGACGTGGCCAAGGCGCTCGACGGCCGGGTCGTCGCCGACGCGATCGTTGCCAGCGCCATCCTGCCGGTGGACCACGCCGAGGCCGGCCCGCGCGTGGCGCGGCTGATCGACGAGCTCGCGCCCAGCGCGATCGTGCACCTGGGGCTGGCCGGCGGGCGCGCGCGCATCGCGCTGGAGCGCGTGGCGGTGAACGTGATGGACTTCGAGGCGCCCGACAACGCGGGCTACCGCGCCCGTGGCGAGGCCTGCGTGCCCGGCGGCCCCGCCGCGTACTTCGCCACGCTGCCGCTGGCCGCGATGCTCGAGGCGCTCACCGCCGAGGGCGTGCCGGCCTACGTTTCGAACACGGCCGGGACCTATCTCTGCAACCAGACGATGTACAGCACGCTGCACCGGCTCGCCGAGCGGCGCCAGCCGGCGCGGGCGGGCTTCGTGCACCTGCCGCTGCTGCCCGCGATGGTGGCCGCCAGCGGGCTGGAGCAGCCGAGCATGGACGCCGGCCTCATGATCCGCGCGCTGGAAATCGCGCTCGGCGTCGTCGCCCGCCCGGCGTGAGCGACCTCCGTCACAACGTCCTCGCCCTTGGCGCGGACTACGGGCTGTACATGCTGGCGCTGACGTTTGCCTCGCAGTCCACCATCCTGCCCGCGTTCGCCGCCTGGCTGGGCGCCCCCAACGTCGTCATCGGCGCCATCCCGGCCGTGATGACGCTGGGCTGGTTCCTGCCGGCGCTGTTCGCCGCCGGCCACACCGAGGCGCTGCCGCGCAAGCTGCCGTTCGTCATGAAGTGGACGGTCTGGGAGCGCGTGCCCTTCGGCGTCATGGCGCTGCTGGCGTTCGTGACGGCGGCGCGCTGGCCGGGGCTCACGCTGGCGCTGATGCTCGCCATGCTGCTGACGGTCACCGGCGTCGGCGGCCTGCTGATGCCGGCCTGGATGGACCTGATCGGCCGCGCGCTGCCGACGACGCTCCGCGGGCGCTTCTTCGCGCTCTCGAACTTCGCGGCCGGCGTCGTCGCCTTCGCCGCCAGCTTCCTGGTCGCCACGATCCTGGCCCGCGTGCCGGCGCCCGCCTCCTACGGGCTCTGCTTCGTGGCGGCGTTCGTCTGCAGCGCGGCCTCGTACGTCGCGCTGGCGAGCGTGCGCGAGCCGGCCGGCGCGGCCGCCGCGCCGCCGGTCCCGCTGCGCGCCTATCTCGGCCGCATGCCCGGCCTGCTGCGCCGCGATCGCAACCTGGCCTGGTTCCTGGCCGCACGCGCCTTCGCGATGACGGGCGCGATGGCCTCCGGCTTCTACACCGTGTACGCGCTGCGCGCCTGGCAGGCGCCCGCTGCGCAGGCCGGCGTCTTCACGGCGTGGATGCTCCTGGGGCAGTCGATCGGCACGCTGACGCTGGGCTGGCTCGCCGATCATGCGGGGCATCGCCTCGTCCTGCTGGCCGGCGCGGCGGCGGCCGTGACGGCCACGGCGCTGGCGCTGGGCGCGCCGACGCTCGCCGCGTTCGGCGCGGTCTTCGTCGCCTACGGCGTGCAGGTCGCCGCCGTCAACGTGTCCAACCTCAACGTGCTGCTGGAGTTCGCACCGACCACCGAGGCGCGGCCGACCTACGTCGGCCTCGGCACGACCTCGATGGCGCCGGTCGCGTTCGCCGCCCCGCTGGCCGGCGGCCTGCTGGCCGACGCCGTCGGCTTCCGCGCGATGTTCGCGGTGGCGCTCGTCTTCACCGTCGGCGGGCTGCTCGTGCTCGCCACGCTGGTGCGCGACCCGCGTCACCTCGCGCTCGCCGCGCGCGCCGAGGAGGCGGGCGCGTGAGGGCACTGCTGCTCGATCTCGACGACACGCTGCTCGACTACTCGGGCGGGGTAGAGGAGTGCTGGTCGGCGGCCTGCGCCAGCGCCGCCGCCTCGGTGGACCCGCTTCGGCTGGTGGCCCGCCTGGCCGAGGCGCGCCGCTGGTTCTGGAGCGATCCGGCCCGTCACCGGCGCGAGCGCACGAACATGCCGCGCGCGTGGGCGCTCATCGCGGCCCGCGCGCTCGAGGACTGCGGCTGCCCGGACACGGCCCTGGCCGCTGCCATCGCCGAGGACTTCGCCGCCCGCCGCCGCCGCGTGATGGACCTCTTCCCCGAGGCGCGGGCCTGCCTGCAGGCGCTGCGCGCGCGGGGCCTGCCGCTCGGCCTGGTCACCAACGGCGACGCCCGCGAGCAGCGCTGGAAGATCGAGCGCTGCGCGCTGGCGCCGTTCTTCGACGCGATCGTCATCGAGGGCGAGCTGGGCGCCGGCAAGCCGGACGCGATCGTCTACGCGACGGCGCTGCGGGCGCTCGGCGTGCGGGCGGGCGCCGACGTCTGGATGGTGGGCGACCACCTGGAGTTCGACGTGGGCGGCGCGCAGCGGGCCGGGCTGCACGGCGTCTGGCTCGATCGCGCGGGCGCCGGGCTGCCGTCTCGGTCGCCGGTGCGGCCCGACCGGATCGTGCGCGCGCTCGACGAGGTGGTGCGCGCGTCTGCTATGGTGCCGCGGTGAGCCTGCTACGGCTGGCGATCTGGCTGGCGACGGCCTTGTTCGTGGTGATGCTGTTCACCCCGCTGGTGCGCGAGATGCTGATGCGCCTGGCGTCGAGCGGCCAGACCGGGCTGCCCTGACGCCGGCCGTCGTTCCCTCCTAGCGGCCCCAGCGGTAGTCGCCATCCGAGCCGCGCCGCCCACGCCCGCCACGCTGATCGTTGGGCGAGGAGCGCTTGGGGCCGCCCTTGCGGGGGCCCTTGCCGAAGTCGGTGCCGCCGCCCGGACCGCCCGGGCGCCGCGCGCCTCGCCGCCCGCCGCCACCCCGACCCTCCGGCAGCGGGGGCGTCCAGCCGCCGCCTCCTCCACCGGCGCCGAAGCGCTGACCGCCGGGGCCGCCGCCCTGTCGCGGAGCGAAGCCGCCCCCACCCCCGCCGCCCGGACGCGGCGAGAAGCCGCCACCAGGGCGGGGCGAGAAGCCGCCACCGGCCGGGCGCGGGCGGGGAGGACCGCCGGCACCGCGCGGGGTCGCCTTGTCCACGCGGATCATCCGGCCGTCGAGCTGGGCGCCGTTGAGGCCGCTGATGGCGCGCTCGGCTTCCTCCTCGGACGCCATCTCGACGAAGCCGAAGCCGCGCGACCGGCCCGTCTCACGGTCCGTCATGACCGCCGCCGACTGCACGGGGCCGAACCGCGCGAACGCCTCGCGCAGCCCGTCCGTCGACGTCGTGAACGACAGGCCCCCCACGAACAGCCTCACCGACATGAGAACGCTCCTTTCCTTTCCTCTCCGTCTAGCGAACGGTACTCAGTATAACGAGCCCGGCGACTGCCATGCCTGCCAAGAACCCGGACCCGGGCAACGGCAACGCTCCCGACGACTCGCCGACGGTCCTGCTGCTGATCGACGTTATCAACGACCTCGAGTTCGAGGACGGCGACGCCCTGCTGGCGCAAGCGCTGCCCATGGCGCGGCGCCCGGCCGCGCTCAAGTGGCGCCACCGGGACGCCGGCCTCCCGACCGTCTACGTCAACGACAACCTCGGGCGCTGGCGCTCCGACCTGCGCCCGCGGCTCGACCACTGCCGGCGCGCCGGCGTGCGCGGCCGTCCGATCGCTTCTTCCCCACCACGCTGGACACGCTGCTCGAGTACCTGCGCGCGCGCACGCTGATCCTCACCGGGCCACCGCCGACAACTGCGGGCTATTCACGGCGAGCGAGCGATGCCTACCTGCGCGACGACCACCTGGTGGTGCCGCCCGACTGCGTGGCGTCGGTGGACGCCGAGTACCCGCGCCACGCGCTGGCCCAGATGCGGCGCGTGCTCAAGGCCGACCTCACGCCCTCGACGGCCCTGCGGCTCAGCCGGGCAGCATGAGCGCGATGCCGGTGAGCAGCGCCGCGCCCAGCAGCGCCTCGATGACCACCTCGCGGGCCTGGCGCTGGAGCTGGCCCACCAGCCAGGCATCGCCGATCGGCTCCACCCCGCGCTCGGTCTCGCGCTGACCGCGCTTGGCCAGGCTCACTCAGGTGTGATCGCGGGCCTGCAGCAGGCCCACCGCGCCCATCGCGAACGGTAGGAAGAGCACGAGGCGCAGCCCGCGGGGGGCGCCGGCGGCGGCCAGGCCGGCCGCCGCGACGACGCCGATGGCCAGCACGACGCTCCCCAGCAGCAGGCGCCGCCGCCGTCCCGTCAACCCGATGTTCCGCGCGATCGTGACCATCGCCCGTGCCTCCGTCAAGGTATCACCGACATTGCGCAGCCCGTGAACCCGGTGCTAGATTGGGGCGGCCGACACCCGCCCCCCCGGGGCAGCGAGGGCATGCATGGAAGACGGACAGTTGCGCGAGCGGATCACGCGGTGGATCGAGGAGAGCAGGGAGCTCCTCGCGCTGCTGCCCGAGCTGCTCGAGGCCGAGCAAAAGCTCAACGCCCGCACCGACCACGCCGAGAAGGAGAGCGAGCGGCTGCGCAAAGAGCTCACCGAGCTGCGCAAGGATCTGGGGGACGCCAAGACGCAGGGCTCGGACATGCGCAAGGAGCACGTCGACCTGCAGAAGGAGGTCGAGGACCTGCGCAAGCAGAACGAGCAGCTGCGCGCCGAGAAGGACGAGGCCGGCCAGGCGCTGGCCAAGGTCCTGGAGACGGTGCAGGCCACCAACCAGATCGCGCAGAAGCTCGGCGTGACGAAGAGCCCGTTCGCGCGTCGCGCCGAGGCGCAGGCCCAGGCCCCGGCGGCCGCCCCCACCCATCCCACGCCGCACGACTAGCCGCGGTCACGCCCGCCCGCGGAACGGCGACTTCGTGTCCTTCCGCAAGAACACGCTCAGCTCGTAGCGTCGCTCGGCGCCGGCGTCGGGATTGAAGACCGCCAGCCACACCGCCGCGTAGTCCTTGCCGAGGCCGGGCAGGTGCGTGCCCTCCTCGGCGACGCGCCTCGCCTCGACCTTCGCGTTGCGGGCGATGGCGGCCGGCACCGCGACCAGCCAGCCGCAGTCCGACGGCGCGCCGTCGCTCGAGAGCTTCACGCCCACGCCGCGCGCGTCCCGGATGATCTCGGCGGACACCAGCACGAAGCGCGTCGTCAGCGGCCCCAGCGTCATCTTGAACTTGTGCTCGGCGTAGCGCTGCGCGTCGCTGGCCAGCCGCTGGCCCGACAGCTCGGTGTCGCCGATGCGGGCGGAGGGTCGCTGGAAGATCCGCGTGTCCTCCTTCGATTCCAGGATGCGGAACTGGAACCAGAGTCCCGGCTCCGGCACCGCGGCCAGCACGGCGCTCCTCACGAAGTCGGCGTAGCTCTCGGCCAGCCGTCCCTCGGCCACCAGGTAGTCGTAGAGCTGGTCGCCGACGGGACGCCGCTGGCCGGGCTTGAGGCTGTTGAGCGCGTTGCCGACGCAGCCGGGCTTCTGCTTCTCGACGTGATCCATGAGGATCGAGTAGCCGTAGGCGAGCAGCCCGTCGTCGTACTCGGGACTCTTCTGGATCGGCACCGAGAGCAGGTACGGATACTTGCCGAGCTCCTCCTTGACCACCTCGGCGAACTCGTGCGTGGACTTCCAGCCCGACCAGCGCGCCCACGCCGCCAGCCACCACTGGGCGGTCTCGTCGGGCGCAGAGGTGTCCGCCGGCTCGGCCACCGGCGCCGCCGGTGCGGCGGGACGCGCCGGCTCCGCGGCGCGCACCGGCTCGGGGGCGGGCGGCGCCGGCAGGGGCTCGTCGCGCTCGAGCTCCGGCATCTCGAGGGCCGGCATCGGCACGGCCGGCATCTCCACCGCCGGCGTGTCGAGGCTCGGCGTCTCCGCCGGCGCCGGCTCGGGAGCGAGCGGAGGCTCGGGCTCCGACACCGGCGCGACGGTGGCGCTCTCGAGCTCCAGCCGCGGCGTCGGCAGCGTGGGCTCCGGCTCGGGCGGGGCCGGCGCCGGCGCGGCCTCCACGACGTCGCCGGCGAAGCCCAGACGTCCGCGGGCGACGGCGACCGCCAGCGGCCGGCCGAACGCGCGCGAGACGCTCTCCTCGAGCTGGGCGTAGCGCTCGTCGTCGAGCGCATCCCGGCTCTCGATCATCGTGAGCAGGTCAGCGAAGCTCTGGAGCGACCCGGTGAGACGCGCGTCCGCGGACGGATCCTCGAGCGCGTCGAGCGAGGCGCGCAGCTGGCGGGCCTTGGCCTGACATTCCACCAGCGCGGCGAACGCGGGATCGTCGTGATGCATGACCTCGAGCACGCGGTCCAGCGTGGCCAGGGCCGCGTCGCGCGCCTGCTGTAGCGCCGCGCGGCGCCGCCGCTGCCGCATCGCCTCGGCGATGCCGGTCAGCAGCGACTCGAGCTCGCCGAGGCTCTCGGGCGGGGCGCTCGGGGCGACGGCGACGGTCTCGGCGACGCCCAGCACGTCGTCGCGGATCTGCACGAACTGGGTGCGGGCCCCGGCCAGCGCGTCCACGAGCGCGTCGGCGGGCGGGGCGCCCGTCTCCTCCAGCGCTCGTGCCGCTTCGCCCAGGTTGGCGCCCAGGTCGGTGAAGCGCTGGGTCAGCGCGGCGAGGTCGCCGGCGAGGTGCTCGAGATCTCCTTCCATCGGGCGGTCCAAACTGGGCCGAAGCGGATTCTAGGGGCCCGCGACCGGGCAAGTCAAACCCCAAACGCCACAAGAAGTTAGGGCTCCGGCCCCGTCCTGGTGCCGTACAGCACCGTGGACGGCACGGCGAGGGCGGGCGTGGACTACAAGCCCGTGTCCGGCACGCTGGTCTTCAATCCGGGCGTGTTCCTGGTGACCATCCAGGTCTCGGTGTTCGCGAACCTCATCGACGACGGCGACCGCTCGTTCACGGTGGCGCTCGGCCAGCCCTACGCGATCGTGCACGGCGCGCCGACGCCCGCCGGCAGCGTCGGGACGCCCGCGACGGGCGTGATCCACAACGACGACCTGGGGGGCACCGTGCAGTGGTCGGTGGTGGCGTTCAGCGCCACGGCCTGCCCGGCCAGCGCGACGACCAACTGCAGCGTGACGCTGACCGTGAAGCGCTTCAGCGGCGGGGCCGCCGGCGTGTCCATCGACTACGCGACCGTGGACGGCACCGGCAACGCGCTCCACGACTACGTCCCCGTGACCGACACGGTCGTCTTCGGCGCCGCGGAGTTTCTGAAGACGGTGACGATCCCGGTGCGGCCCGGTTCCACCCGGGGCTCGAACTTCGGCGTCATCCTCAGCAACCCGCAGGGCGGCGCCGTCCTCGGCCCCCAGAGCACGGCGACCGTCACGCTGAACTGATCGCGGGGTAGGATGTCGGGGTGCAGGACCGCCTCGCACTGCCGGTCATCGGTGCCGTCTCGCTCGCCGTCGTGCTCGTGGTGGGGATGCTGCTGCTGGGCCACGCGCCCGGCGGCGGCGGCCGCGCCGACGTCGCCGCGCTCCCGGCGCTGAACGCCCTCCTCAACGGCGCCAGCGCCGTACTGCTCACGGCCGGCTGGCTCTTCATCCGCCGCCGCCAGATCGTCGCCCACCGCGCCTGCATGCTGGCGGCGTTCTGCGTCTCGGTGCTGTTCCTGGGCTCCTACGTCGTCTACCACGCTCTGGCGGGCTCGCGGCCGTTCACGGGGCAGGGCTGGGCGCGCGGCGTGTACTTCCCGCTGCTGATCTCGCACGTCGTGCTGGCGGCGGTGATGGTGCCGTTCGTGCTGACGACGCTGTACCGGGCGCTCGGCGGGCAGTTCGCGCGTCACGCGCGCCTGGCGCGGCGCACGCTGCCGGTGTGGCTCTACGTCTCGGTCACCGGCGTGCTCGTGTACTGGATGCTCTACCGGCTGTTCCCGTAGCCCGCGCCGCCGGCCGTCAGGCCAGCTCGCCGCGCAGGACGACGACAGCCTGGCCGCCGAGCACCGCGCGGTCGCCGGCCACGCGCACGGTGACGATGCCGCCGCGGGGCGAGGCCTGGTAGCCGGTCAGCTGCGCCCGGCCGGCGCGCGGCGCCCAGTACGGTCCCAGGCAGCAGTGCGCCGAGCCGGTGGCCGGATCCTCCGGAATGCCCAGGCGCGGCGCGAAGAAGCGCGAGACGAAGTCGAAGCGCGCGTCGTCGGAGGGCGCGGTCACGATCACGCCGCGCGTGGGCACCGCGGCCAGCCGGGCCGGGTCGGGCGCCAGCGCGCGCACGACGGCGGCGCTGTCGACCTCGACCAGCCAGTCGAACCGGTTGCGGCCAGTCCACTTCGCCGCCACGCCGAGCGCCGCCGCCAGCTCGGCC
>DASSLH010000423.1:0-4791 GCA_035689625.1 Candidatus Methylomirabilota bacterium
GGCTGGGCGAGCGCGAGGCGGCCCAGGCGCTGATCTGGGGCCGGCCGTCGAGCACGCTGCCCGCGCTCGAGGACGTCCCGCTGGAGGACCTGTCGGTCCACTGGCTCGAGCGCGCGATGAGGCGCCTCATCGAGGAGCAGCAGCGCCTGCGCCCGCGCGAGATCGAGCCCAACCCGCCCTCGGTGCTGGAGCGCATGACCGAGATCCTCTCGCTGCTGCGCGACACCTGGTCGCTGCTGTTCAGCTCCATGACCGGCGGCGAGCGCAAGCGCTCGGAGATCGTCGTCACGCTGCTGGCGGTGCTGGAGCTGGCGCGCCAGGGCAAGATCCGCACGCAGCAGACCGAGCTGTTCGGCGACATCGTCATCGAACGTCAGACGCAGGCCACGGGGGAGACATCGAGTGCCGAATCCAGCTGACGTGGTCGAGGCCCTGCTGTTCGCCTCCGACGTGCCGCTCGAGGCCGAGCGCATCCGCGAGGTGCTCGATCTCGAGAACGCCGCGGCCGCCCGCGGGCTGGTCGAGGAGCTGATCGCGCGCTACGAGGCGGAGCCGCGGGGGCTCGCGATCGTGGAGGTCGGCGGCGGCTACCGCATGGTGACGCGCCCCGAGCTGGCGCCGTGGCTGGTGCGGCTGGCCCGCGCCCGCACGCGCGTGCGGCTGTCGCGCCCGGCGCTGGAGACGCTGGCGATCATCGCCTACAAGCAGCCGGTTTCGCGGCCCGAACTGGACGCCGTGCGCGGCGTGAACTCGGACGCCGTGCTCGAGAACCTGCTCGAGCGGCGGCTGATCCGCATCGGCGGCCGCAAGGAGGCGCCCGGCCGGCCCTTCCTGTACGAGACGACGCGCGAGTTCCTCGTCGCCTTCGGGCTGCGCGACGTCGGCGACCTGCCCAAGGTCGAGGGCGAGCTGGTGATGCCCGACCTGGCGGCCGAGGCGGCCGCGACCGCCGAGCGTCATGGCGAAGCTGAGACTGAACAAGATCCTGGCCCAGGCGGGGCTGAGCTCACGGCGGGGAGCTGACGCGCTCGTCCTCGGGGGCCGCGTCGCTGTCAACGGCGCCGTGGTCCGCGAGCCGGGCACCCTGGCCGACCCCGCGCTCGATCGCATCGCCGTCGACGGCCGCCCGCTGCCGGCCGCCGAGCCGCTGCAGTACCTGCTCCTGCACAAGCCCGCCGGCGTCGTCAGCACGGTGCGCGATCCTCAGGGCCGGCCCACGGTCACCGGCCTGCTGCCGGCCGCTGTGCGGGAGCGCGTCTACCCGGTGGGCCGGCTGGACGCCGACGTGGAGGGCGTGCTGCTGCTGACCAACGACGGCGCGCTGACCCACCGGCTGCTGCACCCGCGCTACGCGCTGCCGCGCGTCTACGAGGCCGAGGTCAGCGGGCGGGTCGAGGCCGCCGACCTGGCGCGCTGGCGCCGGGGCGTGACGCTGGACGACGGGCGAGCGATGCCGCTCGCCGTCGCGCGGCTACGCGGCGGCGCCGCTGCCAGCCTGCTGCGGCTGACCTTCACCGAGGGGCGCAAGCACGAGGTCAAGCGCTACTGCGAGGCGCTGGGCCACCGCGTCCGGCGGCTGCGGCGCGTCGCCTTCGGCCCCATCACGCTGGGGTCGCTGGCGTCCGGCGCCTGCCGCCCGCTCACCCCACGCGAGCTGAGCGCCCTGCGCGCGGCCGCCGCGGCCTCCGTCGCGCGCTAAGGGCCCGTCCGGGCATTGCTTGCGGAGGCTGCCGACCTCCGCCTATAATCCGCGGTACTGAGCAGAGACGTGTGCAGGAGTCCCTATGGACCTGGGCGATTGGCGCTCCAGGATCAGCGAACTCGATAACCAAATCCTCTCCCTCCTCAACCAGCGCGCCGAGGCCGCCCTTCGGATCGGAGACCTCAAACGACGGCAGGATGCGCCGTCGTATGTCCCGGAGCGGGAGGCCTCGATCCTCGACCGGCTGATCGCCGCCAACCGCGGCCCGCTGCCGGCCGAGGCGATCGCGGCGATCTGGCGCGAGATCCTCTCCGCGTGCCGCTCCCTGGAGGGGCCGGTCACGGTGGCCTATCTCGGCCCCCAGGCCACGTTCACGCACCAGGCCGCCCGCGAGCGCTTCGGCCACGCCGTCGGCTATCACCCCTCGCGCTCCATCGCGGAGGTGTTCGAGGACGTCGAGCGCGGGCGGGCGCAGTTCGGCGTGGTGCCGATCGAGAACTCGATCGAGGGCGCCGTCAACGTGACGCTGGACCGCCTGGTGGACTCGGATTTACAAATCTGCGGTGAGCTGACGCTGGAGATCGGGCAGTACCTGCTGTCGCGCGCGGCCGAGCTGCGCGACGTCAAGCGCGTGCTCTCGCACCCGCAGGGGCTGGCGCAGTGCCGCGGCTGGCTGGCCGCCAACCTGCCCGACGTGCCGGCGGAGGAGACCACCTCCACGGCGGCGGCCGCCGAGCTGGCCGCCGGCGACCCCAGCCTGGCCGCCATCGCCTCCGAGCTGGCCGGCCGCCTCTACGGCGTGCCGGTGCTGCGGGAGCGCATCGAGGACCTTCGCCAGAACACCACGCGCTTCCTCGTCATCGGCCGCCAGGCGACCGGGCCGAGCGGGCGCGACAAGACCACGATCCTCTTCGCCATGCCGAATCAGCCGGGCGCGCTCTACCGGATCCTGGAGCCCTTCGCGCGCGTCGGCCTCAACCTGACCAAGATCGAGTCTCGCCCGGCCAAGCGCATGCCGTGGGACTTCGTCATGTTCGTGGACTTCGAAGGCCATCGCGACACCCCCGCGGTGGCCGCTGCGCTGCGCGAGATCGCGGAACGAACCCGGCATCTGAAGATCCTGGGCTCGTATCCGGCCGCATAAGGAGAGAGCATGCACACGCAGTGGGAGTCCCTGGCCAACGAACACATCCTCGGGATCGCGCCCTACGAGCCCGGGAAGCCGGTGGAGGAGCTCGAGCGCGAGGTCGGCATCCACGACGCGATCAAGCTGGCCTCCAACGAGAATCCGCTGTCCCCCTCCGACCGCGTGCAGCAGGCGATCACCGCAGCGCTGCCAAACCTCAACCGCTACCCCGACGGCAGCGGCTTCTACCTGCGGCAAGCGCTGGCCAAGAAGCACGACGTCACCGCCGACCAGATCGTGCTCGGCAACGGCTCCAACGAGCTGATCGAGCTGGTCGTGCGCACGTTCCTGCGGCCGGGCGACGAGGCGGTGGTGCCGCACCCCTCGTTCGTCGTCTACCCGATGATCGTGCAGGCGGCCGGCGGCATCCGCGTGATGGTGATGCTGAAGGACCACCGCCTCGACCTGGAGGCGATGGCGCGCGCGATCACGCCGATGACGAAGATCGTGTTCATCGCCAATCCGAACAACCCGACGGCGACGATCGTCACCGCCGACGAGGTCGCGCACTTCCTCTCGCGCGTGCCCGAGCGCACGATCGTGATCTTCGACGAGGCCTACATCGAGTTCGCCCTGGGCCCCGACTTCCCGGACACGATCGCGGCCGTCAAGCAGGGCAAGAAGGTCGTCACGCTGCGCACCTTCTCCAAGGCGGCCAGCCTGGCCGGCTTGCGGGTGGGCTACGGGGTGGCCGACGCCGACGCGATCGCGCTCATGAACCGCATCCGCCAGCCGTTCAACGTCAACGCGCTGGCCCAGGTCGCGGCGCTGGCCGCGCTGGAGGACGACTC
The DNA here is from genome assembly GCA_035689625.1 of Candidatus Methylomirabilota bacterium. GTDB lineage: Bacteria > Methylomirabilota > Methylomirabilia > Rokubacteriales > CSP1-6 > AR5. Next base: position 3,680 of record DASSLH010000423.1, read on the forward strand.
GCACACGCTCGAGTGCGTGCGCATGATCGAGGCCGGCCGCCACTACCTCTACGACGAGTTCAACGGGCTCGGCGTCAAGTACGTGCCCTCGCGCGCCAACTTCATCCTGGTGGACGTGGGGCGCAGCGCCTCCGACATCTTCCAGCGGCTGCTCAAGGAGGGTGTGATCGTGCGCCCGATGACGCCGTTCGGCATGGAGTCGGCGCTGCGCATCAGCGTGGGCACCCCGCAGGAGAACCGCCGCCTCGTGAAGGCGCTGCGCACGGTCCTCGGCAAAGGCTCGGCGTGATCGAGCGGCTGGCGATCGTCGGCGTCGGGCTGCTCGGCGGCTCGGTGGCCAAGGGCGCCCGGGCCCAGGCGCTCGCCCGGCGCATCGTCGGCATCGGCCGCGACCTCGGCCGCCTGCGCCCGGCGCTGGACGACGGCACGCTGGACGAGACGGTGACCGACCTGGCCGCCGGCCTGCGGGGCGCCGATCGCGTCGTGCTGGCGGCGCCGGTGCTGGCCAACGAGACGCTGCTGGCCGAGACGTGGCGTCTGGCCTCGCCGGGCGCGCTGATCACCGACGTCGGCTCCACCAAGCGCGGCATCGTGACGCTCGCCGAGCGGCTCGCCGCCGGGCGGCGCGACGTGCAGTTCGTCGGCAGCCATCCCATGGCCGGGTCCGAGCAGAGCGGCTACGGCGTGGCCCGCGTGAACCTCTTCCAGGGTGCCACCGTCGTCGTCACACCGGGCGACGCCGGCGATCCGGTCGCCGTCAAGGGCGTGGCGGAGTTCTGGGCGGCGCTCGGCGCGCGCGTGGTGACGCTCGATCCCGACACGCACGACCGCGCGGTGGCGGCGATCAGCCACCTGCCGCACGTCGTGGCCTGGGCGCTCGTGGACGCCGTCGCGCGCTTCGAGCCGGACGCGCTGGGCATCGCCGCGCGCGGCTTCAAGGACACCACGCGCATCGCCGCCTCCGACCCCGACGTCTGGCGCGAGATCCTGCTGGCCAACCGCGCCGCGGTCGGCGCCAGCGTGCAGGCGTTCCGCCGGGCGCTGGACGAGCTGGACCGGCTGGTGGCTGCCGGCGACGGCGCCGCGCTCACCGCGCTGCTGGCGCGCGTGAA
>DASSLH010000424.1:0-2474 GCA_035689625.1 Candidatus Methylomirabilota bacterium
CTATCGCCCGGACCTCACGATCACCGACGTCAGCGTGCCGGCCACCGCCGCCCTCGGCCGTCCGTTCACGATCCGGCAGACGACGCGCAACGTGGGCCCGGCGCCCTCGAGCGGCTTCCTCGTGCAGTACTACCTGTCCACCGACGACACGCTCGACGGCGGCGACGTCGCGCTCGGCACGCGGGGCTTCGGCGGTCTCGGCGCCGGGGCGGCCCGCACCGACACGGCGACGCTCGTGCTGCCGGGCAATCTCTCGGCGCCGGCCCGCTACCGCATCATCGCCGTCGCCACGCTGCCCGGCACCATGCCGGAGATGGACACGAGCAACAACACCGGCGTGTCGGGCCCGCTGCCGGTCATCCCGTACCTGCCGGATCTGAGGATCGCCGCGCTGACGCTGCCGGCCAGCGGCGCCACCGGCCGGCCGCTCCGCGTGCGCCACACGATCCAGAACCTGGGTCCGGCGCCGGCCGCCGCCTTCACGGCGCAGTTCTACCTCTCGACGGACGACACGCTCGACGTCGGCGACGTGCTGCTCGGCTCGCGCGTGCTCGGCGGCCTCGGCCCCGGCGGCAGCCGCACCGAGGTGAGCACCGTCACGCTGCCGGCCAACACCTCGGCGCCGGCCAGCTACCGCGTGATCATGGTGGTGGACGCGCTCGGCCAGCAGGCCGAGCTCGACGAGACCAACAACACGGCGGTCTCCGACCCGCTCCCGGTCACGCTCTACCGTCCCGACCTGAGGATGAGCGCGCTGACGGCGCCCGCTCGCGCGGCTGTCGGCCGTCCACTCACGGTGCGCTACACGCTGCGCAACGACGGCCCGGCGCCGTCCGGGATGTTCACCGTGCGCTTCTATCTGTCCACCGACGGCGTGTTCGACCCCGGCGACGTCTTGCTCCGCTCGTGGGTCTTCGGCGGCCTCGGCCCCGGCGCCAGCCGCAGCGACCGCACGACGCTGCTGCTGCCCGCGAACACCTCGGCCCCGGCGACCTACCAGGTGATCGCGGTCGTGGACGCTCTCGATCAGCAGGCGGAGCTCTCGGAAGACAACAACGTCACCGCCTCGGATCCGATCGCCGTGACGCTCTACCGCCCGGACCTGTCCATCAGCACGCTGACGGTCCCCACCAGCGGCGCCGCCGGGCGGCCGCTCACGATCCGCCACACGGTCGCCAACACCGGGCCGGCGCCGGCCGGCGCGTTCGCGATGCGCTTCTTCCTGTCGACCGACGACGTGTTCGACACCGGCGACGTGCTGCTCGGCTCGCGGGTCTTCAGCGGCCTCGGCGTCGGCGCCAGCCGCACCGATGCCACGGCGCTGACACTGCCCGCCAACACCTCGGTGCCGGCCAGCTCTCGCGTGATCGCGGTGGTGGACGCGCTCGATCAGCAGGCGGAGCTCTCCGAGGACAACAACGTCGCCGCCTCGGATCCCATCTCGGTCACCGCGTTCGTGGCCGACCTGGCGGTGAGCGACGTGCGGCTGCTCACCGCCGTCTCGGCCGGCCACGCGCTGCCCGTGCATCGCGTCGTGCGCAACGTGGGCCCGGCGCCCTCCGGCCCGGCGGTGGCGCGCGTGTTCCTGTCGGCCGACGGCGTGCTGGACGCCGGCGACGTGGTGCTCGGCGCCTGTCCGCTGGGACCCCTGGCGGCCGGCGCGGTCAGCAACGCCCTCTGCACGGTCACCGTGCCGGCCACGACAGTCGTGCCGCCGGGCGCGCAGGTGATCGTCGTCGCCGCGCAGGTGGACGGCCGGCCGGACCTCGACACGCGCAACGACGTGATGGCGGTGCCGGCAAGCTAGGGGCGAAGGCGGCGAGCGGAGGCTAGGCGGCGCGGCGTCGGCGCAGCACCGCGACGCGCGAGAAACCCCAGGCGCCCAGCACGATCACGAACGCGCCCTGCACGGCGAGGCTCAGCACCCGCAGGCCGGCCTGCAGCGTGTGCAGGCTCACGCCGCTGGCGTAGCCGATCAGGATGAACGCGCCCGCCCACACCAGGCAGCCGAGCGCGTCGAAGGCGAGGAAGCGCGCGAACGGCATGCGCCCGAGACCGGCCAGCGGCGCCAGCAGCACGCGCGCGCCGATGACGAACCGCCCGAACACCACGCTGGTGTCGCCGGGCGTGAAGCGGGGCGCGCCACCCAGGCGCGCCAGCACCCGGGCGCCGCCGAGGCGGCCGGCCCAGTAGCCGACGCTGTCGCCCGCGACGGCCGCGGCCACGGCGACGGCCAGGCCGATGAGCGGATGGAGATGGCCCGCCTTGGCGACCATGCCAAAAGCCAGCAGGAGGAGCTCGCCGGGAACCGGCAGACCCGCGTTGTCGAGCAGGATCGCGGTGAACACGATCCAGTAGCCGTAGGCGATGAACAGCCCGATCAGCAGCTCGCCGGTCAGCGTCACCGTTGGCCCCCTCTCGCTGGCTGCCCCTGGGAGCAACCGCTGTACCAGACCCGTGACGCCATCTAAGTG
>DASSLH010000425.1:0-2936 GCA_035689625.1 Candidatus Methylomirabilota bacterium
GCGCGCTGGCCACCGCGCGCGAGCGCCAGGCCGAGGCCCGGGCCGGCCGCGTGCGGGGCCCGCTGCACGGCGTGCCGGTCGGCATCAAGGACATCTTCGACGTGGCCGGCATGCCGACCACGGCCGGCGCCCGCGAGTTCGCCCACACGCGGCCCACCCGCGACGCCACCGCGGTGGCGCGGTTGCGGGCGGCCGGCGCGGTCATCCTCGGCAAGACGCACACGACCCAGTTCGCCTTTCGCGATCCGGCGCCCACGCGCAATCCGTGGAATCACGAGCACACGCCGGGCGGCTCGTCGTCGGGCTCGGCGGCGGCGGTGGCCGCCCGCATGGTGCCGTGCGCGATCGGCTCGCAGACGGTCGGCTCGATCCTGCGCCCGGCGGCGTTCTGCGGCGTGGTCGGCCTCAAGGGGCCGCACGGGCTCGTCCCGCTGGACGGCGTGGTGCCGCTGGCGTGGTCGCTCGATCACGCCGGCCCTTTCGCGCGCTCGGTGGCCGACGCCGCGGTGGTGCTGGCGGTGCTGGCCGACGTCGCCCTGGAGCCGGCGGCGGTCGAGGCGCCGCGGCTGGCGATCGGCCGCCAGCTCTTCGACCGCGCCGAGCCGCAGCTGCGGCGGCACCTCGACGGCGTCGTCGAGCGCCTGGCCGCCGCCGGCGCCCGCGTGAGCGAGCTGACGCTGCCCCCGCAGTTCGGCGAGATCCACGCCGCCGGCCAGGTCGTGCTCGAGGTCGAGGCGGCGACCTATCACCAGCCGACCTTCGCCAAGCACGCCGCCGACTACGGGCCCGGCATGCGCGAGATGCTGCCCAACGGCCTCAAGCGCCCGGCCACCGAGTACGTGGCCGCCAACCGCGCGCGGCTGGCGTTCCGCGACGTGATGCTGCCGCTGCTGGAGGCGCACGATGCGCTGCTCTCGCCCACGGCGCCGGGGCCGGCGCCGGCCGGGCTGGCCTGGACGGGCGACGCCTCGCTGTGCGCGCCGTGGAGCTCGGCCGGCGTGCCGTCCATCTCGATCCCGACCGGCCTCGATCCGAGCGGCCTGCCGCTGGCCCTGCAGCTGGTGCAGGCGCCGACCGGGCTTCCGCGCCTGCTCGGCACCGCGGCGTGGTGCGAGCGCGCGCTGCTCTTCGGCGAGCGGCCGGGGGCGTGAGGCCATGCTCGATCTGAAGATCGAGGGTGCGACCGTCATGGACGGCACCGGGCGGCCGGGCGCGCGCACCGACGTCGGCGTGCGCGACGAGACGATCGCGGCCGTGGGCGACCTCTCGCGCGAGACCGCCGGCAGCGTGCTCAACGCCACCGGCCGCGTGCTGGCGCCGGGCTTCATCGACATGCACTCGCACTCGGACTGGCGCCTGTGGGGCAACCGGCGCGCGGAGTCCAAGATCCGCCAGGGCGTGACGACGGAGGTCGTCGGCAACTGCGGCTTCTCGCCGGCCCCGGTGGCCGCCGAGTTCCGCGACGAGATGCGTGCCTTCGCGCTCTACGTTCCCAAGGGCATGGACTTCTCCTGGCGCTCGGTGGGCGAGTACCTGCGCGCGTTCGATCGCGACGGCACCGCGCTCAACGTCGTGCAGCTCGTCGGCCACGGCACGCTGCGCATCGCCGCCATGGGCTTCGCGCGCCGGCCGCCGACGGAGGCCGAGCTGGCCACGATGCAGCGCCTGCTCGCCGACGCCGTGCAGGAGGGCGCCTGGGGCCTGTCCACCGGGCTGATCTACGCGCCCGGCTCGTACGCGACGACCGACGAGATCGTCGCGGTCGCCCGCGCGGCCGCGCGCTACCGGGGCTTCTACGCCAGCCACATCCGCGGCGAGGGCGCGACGCTGCTGGACGCCGTGCGCGAGGCGATCCAGGTGGGGCGCCAGGCGGCGATGCCGGTGCAGATCAGCCACGTCAAGGCCGCCGGCCGGCCGCACTGGGGCAAGGTCGCCGACGCCCTGGCCCTCATCGACGCCGCCCGCGCCGAGGGCCTCGACGTCATGGGCGACGTCTATCCCTACACGGCCTCCAGCACCTCGCTGCGCACGGCGCTGCCCGACTGGGCGCTCGAGGGCGGCGTGGCGGCCATGCTCAAGCGCCTGCACGATCCCGGCGAGTGCCAGAAGATCCGCGAGGACATGGCGCGCGGCGGCGGCTACAGCATCGTCGAGCGCATGGGCTGGGAGAACGTGATGATCGCCTGGTGCCCCAAGCGCCAGGACGCCGAGGGCCGGCGCGTCGCCGAGATCGCCGAGGCGCGTCGGCTCGACCCCGTGGACGCCGTCTTCGAGATCCTGCGCGACGCCGACGGCGTGGCCTCGATGATCCTGTTCCAGCTCGACGAGCGCGACCTCACGCGCGCGCTGAGCCATCCGCAGATCATGATCGGCTCCGACGGCTCCTCGCTGGCGACCCACGGCGAGATGAGCGCCGGCAAGCCGCATCCGCGCAACTACGGCACGTTCCCCCGCGTGCTCGGCCGCTACGCGCGGGACGAGCGGGTGCTGCCGCTGGCCGAGGCCGTGCACAAGATGACCGGGCTGCCGGCGCGCCGGCTGGGCCTGCGCGACCGCGGCGAGATCCGCGTCGGCGCCAAGGCCGACCTGGTGGTGTTCGACGCCCGCCGGGTGGCGGATCAGGCGACGTACGAGGATCCGCACCGCTACCCGGTCGGCATCGATCACGTCCTCGTCAACGGCCGCTTCGTCATCAAGGACGGCGAGCACACCGGCAGCCTGCCGGGTCGGGTCCTGAGCCCCCCGTGAAGATCGGGCGCGTGTTCCCCGACCTGCTGACGGGCCTCGGCACCGCGCATTCGGTGCAGGAAGGCCTGCTGCTCACGCTGCGGCGGCTCGTGCGCCTGACCGGCGCCGAGGCTGGTGCGCTGACGTACCAGCCGCCGCGCGGCCCGCGGCTGGCGGTCACGGCCGGCCCTCGCGCGGCTCTCGCCCTC
>DASSLH010000426.1:0-3071 GCA_035689625.1 Candidatus Methylomirabilota bacterium
GTGCTGGGCGGCGAGTCCAGCTACACGCTGCAGCGCGTGGTGGACCTCTGCGACGGCTGGTTCCCGCGCGGCCGCGCGCCGGAGAAAGTCCTGGCCGGCCTGAAGGAGCTGAGAGAGCGCGCCGCCCGCGCCGGCCGCGACATGAAGACGATCTCGGTCTCGACGTTCGCGACGCCGCCCGACCGGGCCGTGCTCGACCAGTTCGCCGCCGCCGGCGTCACCCGCTCGCTGCTCCTGCTGCCGCCGGAGCCGCGCGACAAGATCCTGCCGCTGCTCGACCAGTACGCGAAGCTCATCACGAAGAAGTGAGCCTCGACGCGCCGGCGTGGGCGCTCGCGCTGCTGCGCGACGCCCGCGTCGGCCGCCTGGCCACCGCCGACGCCGCCGGCCGCCCGCTCGCCGTCCCCGTCTGCTACGCCTTCGACGGCGCCCGCTGTTACTCCGCCGTGGACGCCAAGCCCAAGCGCACGCGCGCGCTGCGTCGCCTCAGGAACATCGCCGCCAACCCGCACGTCTCGCTGGTGGTGGACGTCTGGGACGAGGACTGGTCGCGCCTGGCCTGGGTGATCGTCGAGGGCCGGGCGCAGGTGCTGACGTCGGGCGCGGAGTTCACCCGCGCGATCGACCTGCTGGTCGCGAAGTATCCGCAGTACCGCGCGATGGGGCTCGACCGCGCGGAGGGCGCGGTGGTGGCGGTGACGCCGGCGCGGGTGCTGAGCTGGCGCGGCGCGGGCGGCTGAATACAGTCGTGCAGTGCCCTGCCACGCGCATTGCCCCTGCTACCTTGGGGACATGACAATCAAGAGAATGGACCATGTCAGCGTCGTCGTCGACGACCTCCCGGCCGCCATTGCCTTCTTCACCACCCTCGGCATGGCGCTTGAAGGCGAGATACCGGTCGAAGGCCCCTGGGTGGACCGCCTCTGCGGGCTCGAAGGCGTCCAGGTCGACATCGCCATGATGCGGACCCCGGATGGCCACGGGCGGGTCGAGCTGACGAAGTTCCGCAATCCGGAGCTGGTCGGGGCCGAGCCAGCGATTGCCCCGCCGAACACGCTGGGCCTCCGGCAGATCATGTTCGCGGTCGAAGACATCGACGACACGGTGGCCCGCCTGCGCGTCCACGGCGCCGAGCTCGTCGGCGAGATGGCCCAGTACGAGGACAGGTACAGGCTCTGCTACATGCGAGGCCCTGCCGACATCATCGTCGCGCTGGCCGAGGAACTTTTCTGACGCGTTCACCGCCGTCCGGGACACCGGCACTAACCGCTCGCGGCTTCCTCCTGAAACAGCCCCAGCGCGCGCAGCGCGGGCTCGTCGGTGAAGCAGAAGAGCGCGGCGACGGCGTCGCGGCCCTCGTGCGACACCCAGTGCCAGGGCGGCGCGACGAACGTGTCGCCCTGCTCCCACGCGAAGGTCGCGTCGCCCACGCGGCTGCCGCCGCGGCCCTCGATGACGTGGAAGATCGCGCTGGACGTGCGGCGCTCGGCCGGCGTGCGCTGGCCCGGACGCAGCCAGTGCGCCTCGGCGCCCATCGTCGGCATCGGCGGGGCGCCGGTCGTGGGATCGACGTAGCGCAGGCTCACGGGCTCGCCGGCCGGCGTCGTGGCGGCCAGGCGCTCGAGGGCGGCGCGCACGGTCGACCACGGCCAGCGCACCTGCGGAAAGCCGGTGTCGGGATACCGCGAGCGGCGCGGCACCAGGCCGGACGCGGTCAGCTCGTCCTGGGAGGGATCGGTCGACGTCGCCGGCGGCTGGGCCGGGCGCATCTTCGAGGCCCAGGCGGCGTCGAAGGCGCGCACGAGCGGGATGTCGAGCCCGTCGAGCCAGATCACGGGCTCGGCGCCCTCGTGGCCGTGGTCGTGCCAGCGCATCGGCGGCGTGATGATCAGGTCGCCGGGCTCCATCGCGCACTTCACGCCCTCGACCGTCGTGTAGGCGCCATAGCCCTCGACGATCAGGCGCAGCGCGGCCGGCGTGTGATGGTGGCTGGGCGCGGCCTCGCCGGGCAGGATCACCTGCAGGCCAGCGAACAGCGACGAGGTGATCGCGTAGGCGCCGCCGAGACCGGGGTTGCGCAGCACGAGCACGCGGCGCTCGGCCTGCTCCATCGGCACCAGCGCGGCGGCCTCCAGCACGCGCGGGCGCACGTCGCGCCAGCGCCACACGTGCGGCTTCGCCGGCGTCATGCGCTCGTTGGGCAAGAGCGTGTGCAGCGCAGTCCACAGCGGCGCCAGCGCCAGCGCGTCGAGCGCGTCGGAGTAGGCGGCGGGCAGGCTCGCGTCGCGGCTGACGAGCGCGTCCATGGTGCTCGCGATCATACCACCACGACGCGCAGCGCGGCCGGCAGCGCCCGCACGCGCGCGGGCGTGAAGCCCCACGGATCGCCACCGAGCTGCACCGGCACCGGCACCGGCGCGCTCAGCGTGACCTCGCCGGCGCGGCCGCCGCGCACGTGGGCGAGCGCGACGTGGCGGGCGCGCGCGACCGCCCACGCGTAGCCGGCCAGCGCGGTGCGGCCACGGCGCTCGAAGAGCAGCCAGTCGAGGCGTCCGTCGTCGGGGCAGGCGCCGGGGACCAGGTGCACGCCGAGCGCGAAGTCGGGCAGGTTGCTGACGACGCAGTAGCCGCCCGCGCACTCGGCGCCGCCGGCGCTGAGCGTGATCGCCGGATGCCCGTACCTGCACAGCGAGGTCGCCAGGAAGCGGCCGTAGTTGAGACGGCTCACGCGCCGCGGCGCGCCGCCACCCGCCCGCCAGCGCGCGAGGCGGTGGACGACGTCGGCGTCGAAGCCAGCGCTGGCCATCAGCACGAACCGGCGCGGGCCGGCGGAGGTCTCGGCCAGGCCCAGGTCGAGCCGCCGCGTGCGGCCGGCCGCGACGACGGCGGCCAGCATCGCCGGGTCGCGCGGCAGCGCCAGCGCGCGGGCGACGAGGTTCTCGTTGCCGAGGGCCAGCACGGCCAGCGGCACGTCGGCGCGCAGCTCGTTGATCACCGCGGCGACCGTGCCGTCGCCGCCGGCGGCGACGACGCACCGCGCGCCGGCGAGCGCGGCGGCGTCGCCGAGCACC
>DASSLH010000427.1:0-7809 GCA_035689625.1 Candidatus Methylomirabilota bacterium
AGGCGGCGACGGCCAGCCGCGGCAAGCCCGCGCGCCGCCGCGGCCGTCTGGGCGAGCTGCTGGTGGCCGAGGGCATCATCTCGCCGGAGCAGCTGCAGGACGCGCTGCGCGAGCACCGTCGCTCCAAGGAGCGACTGGGCAGCGTGCTGGCCCGTCGCGGCCTCGTCACGGAAGCGCGGCTCGTCGAGCTCCTCTCCAAGGAGCACGGGCTGCCGTCCGTCGCCATGGACCAGCAGTCCATCCCGGCCGACGTGCTGGCGCTGGTACCGGTGCACATCGCGCGCAAGTACGACGTGCTGCCGGTCGGCAAGGTCGGCAACGGGCTATCGCTGGCCATGGCCGATCCCACGAACGTCGTGGCCATGGACGAGATCGCCGCCATGACGCGGCTCACGGTGCTGCCGGTGGTCGCGGCCGGCAGCGCGATCCGGGCGGCGGTCGAGCGTCACTACGCGGCGGCGCCGGCGCCGATCGCCGGCGTGCTGGCCGAGCTCTCGCTCGATCCCAGCAGCGTCGAGGTGGTCAACGAGGATGAGCCGGCCTCGGCCGGCAACGTCATCGAGCTGAAGGATTCCGCCGACGAGGCGCCGGTGGTCAAGCTCGTGAACATGATCCTGGCCGACGCGATCCGGCGCGGCGCCTCCGACCTGCACTGGGAGCCCTACGAGAAGGAGTTCCGGATCCGGTTCCGCATCGACGGCGTGCTGCACGAGATGCTCTCGCCGCCCAAGCGCCACGAGCCGGCGGTCATCTCCCGCATCAAGATCATGTCCAACCTGGACATCGCCGAGCGGCGGGCGCCCCAGGACGGCCGCATCAAGCTGCGCTACGGCCAGCGCGAGATCGACTTCCGCGTGTCGATCCTGCCCACGATCTTCGGCGAGAAGGCCGTGCTGCGCATCCTCGACAAGGACGCGCTGCAGCTCGACCTGACCAAGCTGGGCTTCGACCCGTGGAGCTTCGAGAAGTTCGACGCCGCGATCCACCAGCCCTACGGCATGGTGCTGATCACGGGGCCGACCGGCTCCGGCAAGACGACGACGCTGTACTCGGCGATCTCGACCATCAACTCGCCGGACCACAACATCATGACGGCCGAGGATCCGGTCGAGTACAACCTGCGCGGCGTCAACCAGGTGCAGATCAGCGACGGCGTGGGCCGCAGCTTCGCCCAGGTGCTGCGCTCGTTCCTGCGGCAGGACCCCGACGTGATCCTCGTCGGCGAGACGCGCGACCTCGAGACGGCGCAGATCTCGGTCCGCGCCGCCCTCACCGGCCACCTCGTCTTCACCACGCTGCACACCAACGACTGCCCGTCCACGGTTGCCCGGTTGGTGGACATGGGCGTGCAGCCGTTCCTGCTGTCGTCAGCACTGCTGCTGATCGTGGCCCAGCGCCTGGCCCGCCGCACCTGCAACGACTGCAAGGAGCCGTTCGAGGGCCACGAGGACGACCTCGTGCGCTACGGCCACGTCGCCCAGGGCCACGGCCGCGTGACGTTCTACCGCGGCCGCGGCTGTCAGACGTGCAACTTCACCGGCATGAAGGGCCGGGTGGCGATCTACGAGCTGATGCCGATCACCGAGGAGCTGCGCGAGCTCATCCTCAACGACGCGCCGACCGCGGAGATCCGCGCGCTCGCGCAGAAGCAGGGGATGAAGACGCTGCGCCAGGCCGGGCTCGCCAAGGTGCTGGAGGGCACGACGACGGCCGCCGAGGTGCTGCGGGTGACGCTGGCATGAGGCCGACGCTCGGGCGGTTGTGGTGGCCGGGCCGCCGGCGCCGTCCGCGCGTGCCGGCCGCACTGTTCGCGCACGCCGACCGCCTGCGCCGCCAGGGACGCTATGCCGAGGCCGGCCGCCTGGTCGCGGCCGGCCTCACCGGTGATCCCGACAACCTCACCGGCCACCTGCTGGCCGCCTACCTGCACCTGGCCGCCCGCACGATCGAGCCAGCCCGAGCGGAGTTCCGCTGGGTGCTCGCGCGCCAGGCCGGCCATCCGCGCGCGCTGCTGGGACTGGCGCGGCTGGCGCTGGAGGACGGTGATCTCGACGCGTGCCGCGCGGCCCTGGCGCAGGCGCTGCAGCACCATCCCGAGTTCCCGGAGGCCGAGGCGCTACTGGGCGCGATCGGCAACCGCCACCCGCTCAGCGCCGTGTCGGCGTCGCCGCGGCTCGAGCGGCTGCGGCTGCCGCCGCTGGCGCGGGCGCTGCTCGTGCTGGCCGCCGACGGCAGCCTGCTGACCGCCCGACCGTCGGAGAGCAAGGGCGACGGCGACCACCTCGCTCGCGCGCTGAGCCTGGCCGGCGCCACGCTGCGCCGGGCGGGGTGGGGTGCGCCGCGGCGGGCGCTGATCGAGGACGGCGAGGAGACCTACTTCGTCCGCGGCGACGCCACGCTCACGCTGGCGCTGGCGCTGCCGCGCACCACCCAGATCGCGCAGGGCGTGCTGGAGGTCAACCGCCTCTGGGCCGCCGCCCAGCACGCGCTTGCCGTGCGGGTCGAGGCGCCGGCGCCGGCGTCGCCGCCGGCTGAGCGTCCGAGGAGAGTGTCATGAGCCGACTGAGGCTGGGACTCGAGATGGACGGGACGTCGCGCGGTCGCCAGGTGCACGACATCGTGAAGGGCCTGGCTCACCTGCCGGCGACACGCGGCGCGCTCATCGTCGCGCCCGACGGCTTCGTCATCGCCGCCGAGGTGCCCGGCGGTGTCGCCGTCGAGCCGCTGGCCGCGCTGGCCGCCACGCTCGGGCGTGACCTCGAGGTAGGCGCGACCCGGCTCGGACGGGGCGCGTTCCAGACGGCCGTGTTCTCGGCGGACGACGGCACGCTGTTCCTGGCCGCCAGCCCGATCGGATTCGTCGTCGCGCTGACCGACCCGCAGGCGAGTCTTCAGTTGGTGCGTGGAGCGCTGGCGGAGGCGGTGACGCTGATCGACGCGGCCTGGGCGCGCGCCACCTCCGGGAGCTGAGCATCACGCGTCCTCCAGCAGCAGCGTCACCGTGCGGCGCAGCTCGTCGGGCGTGAACGGCTTGGCCAGCAGGGTGGTGTCGGGGTCGAGCACGCCGTGCTGCGCGATGGCGTCCTCGCTGTAGCCGGAGATGTAGAGCACCCGCGTGCGCGGCCGCCGCTGCAGCAGCTGGGCGGCCAGCTCGCGCCCGCTCATCTGCGGCATCACGACGTCCGTGACCAGCAGGTCGATCACGCCCTGGTGACGGTCGGCCACCCGTAGCGCCTCGCCGGGCGAGGCCGCCTCCAGCACCGCGAAGCCCTGGTCCACCAGGATCTCGCGCGCGAGGTCGCGCACCTCGTCCTCGTCCTCGACGAGCATGATCGTGCCGCTGCTGCGTCCCGCCCCCGTCACCGGCGCCGGCGTCTCGGCGGCCGGGACGTCGTCCACGCGCGGCAGCGTCACGCGGAAGGTCGTGCGACCGGGCTGGCTGTCCACCGTGATCGTGCCGTCGTGCTGCCTGACGATGCCGTAGACCATTGCCAGGCCCAGGCCGGTGCCCTTGCCCGGCTCCTTCGTCGTGAAGAACGGCTCGAAGATGCGCGCCTGCACGGCGGCCGGGATGCCGGGCCCGGTGTCGGTGACCGAGAGCACGACGGCGCCGCCGGCCTCGTCGAGCTCGACGGTGATGCGGCCGCCGCCCGTCATCGCGTCGCGCGCGTTGACGACGAGGTTGAGGACGACCTGCTCGAGCTGGGCGGGATCGGCACGCACGCGCGCGACGCCCGGCGCGATCGCGGCGAGCAGCTCGACGTCCTCGCCGATGAGCCGCCGCAGCATCGGCTCGAGGTCGGCGATGACGGCGTCCAGCGCGACCACGCGCGTCTGCAGCACCTGCTTGCGGCTGAACGCCAGCAGCTGGCGCGTGAGCGCGGCGGCCCGCTCGCCGACGCGCCGGATGAGCTCGACGTCGCGCCGCAGGGGATCGTCCGCCCGCAGCCGCTGCAGCACCAGCTCGCTGCGGCCGGAGATCACCGTGAGCAGGTTGTTGAAGTCGTGGGCGACGCCGCCGGCCAGCCGGCCCACCGCTTCCATCTTCTGCGACTGCAGCAGCTCGGCCTCGAGCCGGCGCTGCGCCGTCACGTCAGCCAGCGCGCCGATCATCCGCCGCGGCCGGCCTGCGTCGTGCACGACGTAGCCGCGGTTCACGACGTCGGCCCAGCCGCCGTCGGCGCGGCGGAAGCGGAACTCGTCGCTCCACATCTGACCGCCCCCGTTCACCACCGCCCGGATGCCGGCCACCACCCGGTCGTGATCGTCGGGATGGATGCGCTCGCGCCACCAGGCGGCGGTCGGCTTGACCTCGTCGGCGGCGTAGCCGAAGAGCGTGTGCACGCCCTCGTTCCACTCCACCCCGTCGCCGAGCAGATCCCACTCCCAGATCGCGTCGCTGGTGGCCCGCGCGGCGGTCCGGTAGCGCGTCTCGCTGGCGCGCAGCGCCTCCTCGGCCGCCTTGCGCTCGGTGATGTCACGCGAGTTCGTGACGACGGCCCGCACGCTGGGCTCGTGCAGCAGGTTGGTGCTCACGCCCTCCAGCCAGAGGTAGCGGCCGTCCTTGCAGCGGTAACGGATGTGCGCGCGCTGGGGCACGCCGGGCTCGCGCAGCGCCCGCGCGAACAGCGCCTCACCGGCGGCGACGTCGTCGGGATGCAGCAGGCTGCGGCCGGTGCGGCCGACCAGCTCGTCCACGTCGAAGCCGAGCATCCGGCACACGGCCGGGCTCGCGTAGCGGATGCGGCCCTGCCGGTCGCGCAGCGTGATGCCGTCCTCGCTGTTCTCGATCAGCGCGCGGAAGCGCCGGCCGGCGGCCTCGGCCTCGGCCCGGCTGGCCCGCTCGGCGGCGAACAGCCGCGCGTTGTGGATCGCGATGGCGGCCTGCTCGGCGACGCGGCCGAGCGCGCGCTCCTCGGCGTCGGTGAACGCCCGCGGCGTCCGCACGGCGACCGCCAGCACGCCGACGACGGTGCCGCTGCTGCGAATCGGCACCGCGAGCATGCCGCGCAGCGCCTCCGCGCGCACGGCGTGGTCCACGCTGAAGCGCGGATCGCTCAGGCGATCGGTGGTGCGCAGCGCCTGCCCGGCCGCCCAGACGGCGCCGACGAGGCCGCGGCTGCGCTCGATGCGCAGCGCCTCGTAGCCGTCGAAGCGCGTGCCGGCGCGGTGGCGGAAGACCAGCGCGTCGCCGGCCGGCGCCTGCAGGCCGATCAGCGCGACCTCCGCGCGGCACAGCTCGCGGGCGCGCTGGGCCACGCGGGCGAGGACGGTGTCGAGGTCGAGCGACGTCGTCACCGACTTGGCGACGTCGGCCAGGATCTCGGCCTCGAGCAGCCGCTCGCTCGTCTGCCGCGCCAGCGCGCGGTTCTCCAGCGCCAGCCCGACCTGCGAGGCGACGCCGGCCACCAGGCCCAGCTCGTCGTCCGCGAAGACGCGCCCGGGCGTCCACCAGACCAGGAAGAGCCCGCCCACGACGTCCTGGCCGGCGACGGTCGGCGCGAACAGCGCGGCGTGCGGCGGCAGCTCGCGCACGGCGGCGATCCAGTCGGGGTCCTCGACGGCGCTCGACGTCCACACCGGCCGGTGCTCGCGCCTGGCGGTGGCGATCGCGCGACTGTCGGTGACCGACAGCGGCGTGCGGCGGAACCAGGGCCGCAGCTCTTCCGGCACGTGGTAGCCGGCGATCGGCAGCAGCACGTCGGGGGCATCGGGATCGGGCGCATAGGCGCCGACCATGTCGGCGCCGAAGGCCAGCGCGACCTCGCGGGCCACGCGCCGCATCGCCTCGGGCGCCTCCAGGTGAAGGGACAGCGCCTGGGCGACGGCCAGGAGAGTCTGCGTCTCCTTCAGCCGCCCGATGAACTGAACGAACTCGTGCCTGTCGTCCGCCGCCCGGGCCATGACCGGAGGCGGTGCCAGCGCAAGGCTGATGCCATGCCGCGGCGCGATCCGGGCATGTGTTCACACGCACATACCGCGCACGCCGAGTGCCGGGCCGGGGGCCGGGGAGTTTCTCCCCGGAGAGGAGGAAGTGCGGAGCTCAGGCCGCGTCGTGCAGCGGCGGCTGGCCGAGAAGGCTCCGTACGTGCTGCTCGAGATCCTCCGGCAGGCACGGCTTCGTGAGGAAGACCGCGGCGCCGGCTTCCAGCCCGCCCTGCTCGATGGCGCGATGGGCGTAGCCGGTGAGCAGGATCACGGGCATCTTGCGCGTGCGCGGCTCGGCCTTGAGATTCTTGATCGCCGTCACGCCGTCCACGCGCGGCATCGCGAGGTCCATCACGATCACGTCCGGGCGGTGCAGCAGCGCGGCGCTGAAGCCGGTTGCACCATCATGGGCGGTGACGACACGGTAACCGAGCGCATTGAAGTACTGCGCGTAGAGTTCGCGCACGTCGCCGATGTCATCGACGATCAGGATCAGGGCACGCCGATGCGGTTTTCCATAACGTTTCGCGGATGAAGCCGGCAACCTGCAAACCTGCCTTGGCCGGCGTGTAGCAACGACGATGCCAGCAACCCATGACGGCCTTGCGGACGGCGTTGGCACCGGCGTAGCATCCTGCCCGTCGTCATGGCCACGGACCGGCGCCTTCGCGGCACCATCCGCCTGAAGCTCGAGGCCAAGCTCCTGCCCCGCGAGCAGTCCGGCCGGCTCTGGGCCGGCCCCGGCAACAACGAGGTCTGCAGCGTCTGTGACGAGAAGGTGACGAAGAAGCAGACCGTCTACGAGTGGGAGTACGCCGGCGGCAAGGTCCACATGCACATCGCCTGCTACGAGGAGTGGAACAAGGTGTGCGGCCGCTGACGCCTAGCCGCAGGACGCGCTGAAGACCCTCATGTAGTTGCCGCCGACGATCTTCGCGGTGTCGGTGGCGGTGAAACCGCCGGCCAGCATCGCGCTCACCAGCCGCGGCAGCAGCCCGTAGTCCTGCAGCACGCCCGGATTGGCCTGCTGATCGGTGCCGATGCAGACGTGCTCGACGCCCACGACCTCGGCCATCTCCTTCAGCCCGTCCACGTAGCGGTCGAGGCTCGGGAAGAAGTGCCAGATGCCGACCGCGCCGCCGCTCTCGGCGATGGCCCGCGCGTGATCGGGCGTCACCGGGCGCTCGGTGAGCGGCGTCGGGCCCTGCGCGCGCGAGCCGCGCAGCGCGGTGTGCGAGAGCAGCAGCGGCTTGCTGGCGGTGCGCACCGCCTGGGTGACCGTGTCGGCGGTGGCGTGCGCGACGTCCACCACGACGCCCAGGCGGTTGCAGGCGCGGATCACGTCGGCGCCGAACGGCGTGAGCCCGTTGTGCGTCACCGTGCCCGTCTGGAAGTCGCCGATGTCGTTCGGCGTGTAGTGCACGAGCTGCATGTGACGCACGCCGCGCCGGTGGGACTCCTCCAGCCGCTCCAGCTTGCGCTCGAGGAAGTCGAGCCCCTCGATGTCGAGGACGATGGCCGGCTGCCGGGCGGCCTGGGCGGCGGCGACGTCGGCCGAGGTGAGCACGCGCCGCACGCCGTGGCGCGCGGTGACCTCGTCCGCCCAGGCCAGGCGGTCGAGGTGGTAGCGATACAGCTCGCCCGGCGCCGGCCGGCGCGTGACGCCGAGGACGTTGCGGGCGTTGCGGCCCAGGATGGGGCGGTCGGGGACGTCGGCCAGGCAGACGATCACCAGCCGGCCGGCGCGCATGCCGCGGGCGAGGTCGTCGCTCGGCGCGCGGTCGGAGGCGATCCCGGTCGCGCCCGCGTGGCTGTGCACGTCCACCGAGACGTTCTCGGCCAGCAGCCGCTCGGCGGCCGAGGCCGCTGGCTCCGTGGCGG
>DASSLH010000428.1:0-2156 GCA_035689625.1 Candidatus Methylomirabilota bacterium
ATCGAGGTCGCCGACCTCCCGCCGGAGATCGCCGGCGCCACACCGCTGCCGGAGGGCGTGCTGACGATCCGCGTCGGCACCCCGCTGGCCGAGGTGGAGGCCCGGCTCCTCGACGAGACGCTGCGGGTGACCAAGGGCAACAAGACGCTGACGGCGCGGCTGCTCGGCATCGACCCCCGCACCGTCTCCCGCAAGCTCGAGCGCCAGGAGGACGAGGTCGCCGAGAGCGCGCCGCCGGACGCGCCGCCGGCCTGACTCGTGCGCCACGGTATCCTGAGCCCATGAAAGCCCTCCTGGTCACCCGCGAGTACCCCCCGCACATCTACGGCGGCGCCGGCGTGGTCGCCGATCAGCTCAGCCGCGCGCTGGCCCGCCGCATGGCGGTCGAGGTGCGCTGCTTCGGCGCGCGCGACCCGCGCCGCGACGGCATCACGCTGCGCGGCTACACGCCGTGGGAGCGGGTGGGCGGCAAGGGGCCGGAGGCGCCGCGCTTCGTGCCGGCGCTGGAGACGCTGTCGATCGGCCTGGCCATGGCCCGCGACGAGGTGGACGCCGACGTCGTGCACGCGCACACCTGGTACGCCGACATGGGCGCGCTGTGGATCAGCACGCTCTACCGCATCCCGCTGGTCGTCACGCTGCACAGCATGGAGCCGCTGCGCCCCTGGAAGGCCGACCAGCTCGGCAGCGGCTACCTGCTGTCGTCGTGGATCGAGAAGACCGCGGTGGAGAGCGCGCAGCGCGTGATCGCGGTCTCCAACAAGATGCGCGAGGACATCCTGCAGCACTTCGGCGCCGACCCCGCCCGCGTCGTCGTGATCCACAACGGCATCGATCCCGACCAGTTCAAGCCCACGCCCGCGCGCGACGCGCTCGACCGGCTGGGCGTCAGGCCGCCCTACGTGCTGTTCGTGGGCCGCATCACCGACCAGAAGGGCATCTTCCACCTGCTGGAGGCGGCGCCGCGGCTGCCCGCCGGCGTGCAGGTCGTCCTGTGCGCCTCCGCCCCCGACACGCCGGAGATCGAGGAGCGGCTGCGCCGCGCGGTGCAGGGCCAGCCGAGCATTCTCTGGATCAACGAGATGGTGCCGGTGGACGTCGTCACCCAGCTCTACAGCCACTGCGCGGTGTTCTGTTGCCCGTCGGTCTACGAGCCATTCGGCCTCATCAACCTGGAGGCGATGGCCTGCAAGGCGCCCGTCGTGGCCTCCGCGGTCGGCGGCATCCTGGAGGTCGTCGAGGACGGCAAGACCGGCCTGCTGGTGCCGCCCGCCCAGCCCCAGGCGCTGGCGGCCGCGATCCGCCGCGTGCTGGACGATCCCGCCCTCGGCCGCACGATGGGCCAGGCCGGCCGCGCGCGCGTGGAGCAGCAGTTCTCGTGGGCGTCGGTTGCCGAGCGGACCGAGCGGGTGTACGCCGACGCCGTCGCGGAGTTCAAGCGCGCCTGGCGCGACTGACCGCGTGCTCGCCGCCTGCCGCGGCTTCGTCTTCGACCTCGATGGCTGCGTCTGGCAGGGCGAGACGCTCACCCCGGGGGCGGCCGAGACGCTGAGCGCGCTGCACGCGGCCGGCCGCGGCGTCGCCTTTCTCACCAACAACTCGCGCGCCAGGGGCGGCGATGTCCGCGCCAAGCTGCGCCGGCTGGGCCTGGCCTGGGCCGAGCACGCGCTCACGCCGCTGGAGATCCTCGGCCAGGTGATCGCCGAGCGCTTCGGGCCCTCGCGCGTGCTGGTCATCGGCGCGCCGGAGCTGGCCGCGGTGGTCGCCGCCGCCGGCCACGAGATCGTCGGCGTGGCCGACTTCCGCAAGGCGACCGTGGTCGCCGTCGGCAACGATTTCGACCTCAGCTACGAGCGGCTGGCCGCCGCCGCCCGCGCGGCCGCGGCCGGCGCGCCGCTCGTCACGCCCAACGTGGACCCGCGGCTGCCGATCGAGGGCGGCGACTTCCTGCCGGGCTGCGGCGCCATCGTCGCCGCCGTGAGCGCGGCCGCCGGGGTGGCGCCGATCGTCGTCGGCAAGCCCCAGCCGCCGCTGTTCCTCATGGCGCTGCGGCGGCTGCACCTGGCGGCCGGCGAGGCGGCGATGGTCGGCGACAGCGTGGAGTCCGACGTGGCCGGCGCGCGCGGCGTCGGCATGCGGACGGTCCTCTACGCGCC
>DASSLH010000429.1:0-2809 GCA_035689625.1 Candidatus Methylomirabilota bacterium
CGCCGGCGGCGCCGCCGCGCGTGCGCCGCGTCTGCGCCACGCAGCGCTGGCCGCTGGCGGCGTCCACGACGCGGCCGCGGGTCCTCGAGCGCGCCAGCCGCCTCGTCCCGCCCGGCCACATGATCACGGTGACGACGCGACGCTGGGCCCGGGCCTGGGAGGCCGAGTTGGCCGCGGTGCCGGGCGCGCGCCGCCTCGTGCAGCCGCTCTACCGCGGCCGCGCCGTCGAGGCGCTGCTGCCGCTGCTGAAGATCGCCCGTCACGATCCCTCGGCCACCGTCATCATCCTGCCCGCCGAGCACGGCGTGGACCACGAGGCGCGCTTTCTGCGCTACGTCAGCCGCGCCGTGTGGGCGGTCGCGCTGCGCCCCGACCTGCCGATCCTGCTCGGCGCGCACCCCCACGCGCCGGTCTCGGGCGGCTGGATCGAGCCGGGGCCGCCGGTCGAAGGCCTGGAGGATCTCGCGGTTCACTCCGTCAAGCGCTTCGTGGACAGCGCCTCGCCCGCCGAGCGCCGCCGCCTGTGGGAAGGCAACGCGCTGACCAGCACGTCGATCTTCGTCGGTCGCGCCGGCACGCTGCGCACGCTGGCCGCCCGCGCCCTGGCGGAAGTGCTGGAGACGCTGGAGCCGCTCGAGGACGTGTTCGACACGGCCGAGGAGTCGCTGCTCTGCGACGCCGTGTACGAGTGCATGCCGGAAGCGGACCTGGCCTCGCTGCAGCGCGCGCCCGAGCTGGCGGTGATGCCGCTGCCCGACGTCGTCTGGCGTGCGCCCGAGCGCGAGGCGCTGCTCCTCGCGTCGTGATCGACCCCGGCTCGCTCGTCCCGCGCCTGGTCACGCGCGGCCCGGTCGGCCGCGCCACCGCCGAGCTCGTCCCCGCGCTCCGCCTGCGCGGCGTCGCGCGGCCGGCCGGCCGGCTCACCCTCTTCGGCGTTCCGCTCCGACTCGACGTCTCGTGGGTCTTCGGTGTCGCCCTGGCCACGTGGACGTTCGCCGACGCCGTGCTGCCGGCGCAGGCGCCGGACCGCGGCGCCGGCGTGTACGTGGCCGCCGGCGCGCTGACGGCGCTGCTGGTCTTCGTCTCCCTCGCGCTGCACGAGGTCGGCCACTGGCTGGCGGCGCGCCGTGCGGGACTGCCGGTCGTGCGGCTGGGCGTCTCGCTGGTCGGCGGCGAGCTCGAGCTCGGCGCCGTGCCGCGCTCGCCGGCCGTCGAGCTGCGCCTGGCGCTCGGCGGCCCGCTGGCCAGCCTGGCAACGGCGGCGATCGCGGGCCTCGTGCACGTCGTGCTGGTCGAGGCCGCGGTCGATCCGCTGCTGTGCGCCGTGGCCGCGGTGGTCGCAGTCGCCAACCTCGGCATCACGGTGCTGAACCTCTTCCCCGGACTGCCGCTCGACGGCGGCCGCACGCTCCGCGCGGTGGTGTGGGCCCTGACCGGCAACGAGCCGCGCGCGACGCGCGTGGCAACCGTCGCCGGCCGCACGCTCGGCATCACCTTCCTGCTCGTCGCCGTCGTGGCGTCCGCCTCCGGCGACGCCGCCGCCGCCATCTGGTCCGGCGCCCTCGGGCTCACGATCCACCACCACGCGTAGCGCGCCGCGCGGGCCGAACGTTCCGCGAGAGAAACTCCTGCGGTCGCTGCGAGAGAAGAAGTCGATCGCGCTTTGATTGCTCATGTCAGGGGGGAGCGAGCGCCGCTCCCCCCGACACCCCCCACCGGGAATGCGCCAGGGCTGCCGAACGGTCTTCCGGCCTCGCCCGATCCGCGACGACGGTCTGCGCGAGGCGCGCCTGTGGCTCGAGCCGCGCGGTTACGGCGCCAGGGGCAGGGTCAGGGTGACGGCGGTGCCGTCACCGGGGGACTCGAGGCGCAGGTCGCCGGCGTGGAGGCGGGCGACGCGCTCGACGGTGACGAGGCCGATGCCGCGGTGGCCGGGCTTGGTGGAGTGCAGCAGCTTGATGAGCAGCTTGGGATCGCTCGTCCGCAGGCCGTGGCCCCAGTCGCGCACCTGCAGGCGCGCGGTGTTGCCGGCCACCCCCACGCTCACCAGGGGCGCCCGGCCGCCGGCCGGCGTGGCCTCCACCGCGTTGAGCACGAGGTGACTGATCGCGAGCGTGAGCAGCGCCGCGTCGCCGGCCACGGTCGGCCAGGGGCCGTCGCCGACGTCCACGGCGGCGCCAGCCTGGCCCCGGGCCGCCTCGACGACGACGCGCAGGTCCACGCCCACGAGCGGGCCACGCTCCAGCGCGGCGACGGCGAAGGCGGCGGCGAGCAGCTCGGTGAGACGGCCCAGCTGGGCCTGGGCGGCGCGCAGGCGCTCCTCGGCGAGCGCGTTGCCGACGGCGGCGTGCTTGAGGACGAATTCCAGCTCGAAGGTGAGTGAGTTCAGCGGCCCGCGGACGTCGTGCAGCAAGCGCGCGAGGTCGGGCGGCAGCGGCCGCCGGCCGGGATCCTCCCCGGCCGGCATCAAGTCAGCCGGGCCGACTTCACCGCCTGGATGCCGTACTTCGCCAGCTTGTTGTAGAGCGTCTTGAGGCTGATGCCGAGCAGCTGGGCGGCGCGCCGCTTGTCCTGCCCGGTCTCCTCCAGCGCGCGCAGGATCGCGTCGCGCTCCATCTCGCGGATCGGCGTGACGGACCCGCCGGCGGCCGCCGGCGCCGGCGCGGCGCCGCGCAGGACGTTGTCGGGCAGGTGCTCGGCGCCGATGAGGCCGCTGCCGCTCAGCACCACCGCGCGCTGGATCACGTTGCGCAGCTCGCGCACGTTGCCGGGCCAGTGGTAGCGCTCCAGCTCCTTCTCGGCCTCGGTG
>DASSLH010000430.1:0-4075 GCA_035689625.1 Candidatus Methylomirabilota bacterium
CCACGCCCAGCGCCGGGTGTCCGCGGCCAGCGCGGCCGCCAGCAGGAGCGGAACCGCGAACGCCTGGACATGGACGTCCCTGATGTTGACGCCGTGCAGCGACGGGTTGACGAGGTACAGCAGCGTCAGGCCCGCCGCCAGCCGCTCGTCGACGTGCCGCCGCGCGAACGCGAAGACGACGAAACCGCCGGCGGCGAGCGCCAGGCTCTGGACGACGAGCAGCGCCGGCGCGATCGGGCCGACCCAGGCCAGCGCTGCCAGCACGCAGAGGATCGGCGAGAAATGGTCGCCCCAGGCGTGCATGGCCGGCAGCGTCATCCAGGGCCCGTCGCCGTGGGCGATCGACCAGGCGATCTGGGCGAACTGGCCGAGATCGAGCGCGTGGGTCTGGAACGCGAGGTGACGGGTCAGCGTGATGAACATCCACACGATGGCGTACGCCACGACGCCGCCGGTGACGACGCGGCGGGACACGAGCGCCGGCAGCCGGAAGGGCGCCAGCAGGCCCCGGAGGGCCGCCACCGCCACCAGCGCCAGGAAGACGTCCTCCGGCCGGTGTGCCACCAGCGGGCCGAGCGCGAAGCCGCCGGTGGCGAGCATGGCTGCGAGCAGGACGGCGAGCAGGAGCGCCGCCGCGTCCAGCGCGCGAGCAACGCGCCTCACGTCAGGCGGGTATACCGTGTGTGGATGCTGTCGAGGCGGCGCGAGCGCCGCAGGCCGGTGCGGTGCAGCGAGTACCAGAACAGCAGCGTCAGGATCCGCAGGCCGTACCCCGTGGAGTCCAGGAAGCTCGCCGACGAGGCGTCCGGGAAGTAGCGGGTCGGCACGGCGATCTCCGCGATGCGGAAGCGCGAGGCCACCGCCTGCGCGATGATCTCCTGATCGAAGATGAAGCCGTCGGAGTTGGCGGTGAAGTTCACCGTCTCCAGGACCTCGCGCCGGAACGCGCGGTAGCCGGTGTGGAACTCCGACAGCGATAGCCCGAACACGCGGTTCTCCAGCCACGTGAGCGCGCGATTGGCGGCGAACTTCCACCACGGCATGCCCTGGGCCAGCGCCGAGCCGGCCTTGAGGCGCGAGCCGAGCACGACGTCGGCCTCGTGGCGCAGGATCGGCTCGATCATCTGCGGCAGCAGCGTGGGATCGTACTGGTAGTCGGGATGCACCATCACCACGACGTCGGCGCCCGCGCGCAGCGCCTCGGTGTAGCAGGTCTTCTGGTTGGCGCCGTAGCCGTAGTTGCGGTTGTGGACGAAGATCTCCAGGCCGAGCTCGCGCGCGACCTCCAGCGTCTTGTCGGTGGAGCCGTCGTCGACCAGGATGACGAGATTAACCGTGTCCTTGGGCAGCTGCTCGTACGTCATGCGCAGCGTGCGGCCAGCGTTGTAAGCCGGCATCACGACGACGACCTTGGGCCACTCGCTCATCGGGGCGTCACCACCGGCGATGATACCAAGCCGGCGCTCGTCAGTCGGCACGATTGCTATAGAGCCACCGGCCACCGCCGTCGGCCAGGACGTGCACCGGATTCAGCGTGCGAGCCACGCTGCGGGCGGGCTCCACGGTCGAAACGAGAAAGCAGCGGCCAGGCTCGGCCCAGGCGGCCTGCAGGCGCTCCGGGCTCCAGAACACGTCGCGCGCCTCGGGGAACGTGGCGCCGAAGGCGAGGTTCGACTGCAGGCCGTGGACGACGTGCACCGGCCGCGCCACGGCGAGCAGGAGCGAGCCGGTGTTCTCCAGCGGGCCCTCGTGGACGACGACGTCGGCCGGGCCCAGCCGCCGGGTGAGCGCCTCCACGATGGGATGCGCCGAGCGCCCGCGCGCGAAGAGCGCCATCCCCTCGCCGGCCATCGGCAGGAACGCGATCATCGCCGCCAGCGCGATGCCGATCCCCGCCGCCGGCCAGCGCCGCCAGGCCGCCCAGGCCAGCGCCAGCGTGGCGGCGCCGAAGGTCAGCGCGCCCTTGATCATGATCGGCAGGAAGCCCTCCATCGGCGACGACGCCACCGCGTGGCCGCGGGCGGCGGCGTTACGCGCGGCCATCTCCACGCTCTCCAGCGCGCCGCCGGGCACCGGTAGCCGGCCCAGCGCGGCCAGCGCGAGCACGGCGCCGACCAGCGCGAGCACGGCGGCGATCGGCACGATCAGCACGCGCGGCGCGACGGCGCCCGGCAGCGCCTCGATCGAGTCGTCCCAGACGCGCGCGACGAGCAGCGCCAGCGCCGGGAACGCCGGCAGCCCGTAGTGCGGCAGCTTGAAGGGCGAGAGCGTGAAGAAGCCGATCACCAGCACCGCCCACAGCGCCAGCAGTCCCCACAGCCGCGCCTCGGCGTCGGGCCACGGCCCGCGCAGCGCTCGCACGAGCGCCCACGGCGCCGCCAGCACCCACGGCAGGAACGCCACCAGCGTGACGCCGAGGAACTGCAGCGAGCCGAGCGGCACGTCCTCGTCGGGGAACACGCGCTGGCGGGCGAAGTTCAGCACGTGGTTGTCCACGACCGTGTACCAGAGGAAGCCGCGGCTCTCCAGCTCGAGCGCGGCGTACCACGGCACCGCGATCGCGAGCAGCAGCAGCACGCCCCACCACGGCGCCCACGCCGCGTACGGCCGCTCGCGCGTGATCCACAGGAACGCCGCCACCACGCCGAGCGGCCCCAGCGCGCCCAGGAAGTCCTTCGTCAGCGCGGCCAGGCCGAGCGCCGCGTAGAAGAGCGCCAGGCCCCAGCGGCCGCGGCCCCGATAGGCGACGACGAAGCCGGCGAAGGCCAGCATGATGAAGAAGATGAAGAGCAGGTCGGGCTTGACCTGGCGGCCGAACACGAAGCTCCCCATGTTGGCGGCGATGAGCAGGCCGGCCAGCAGGCCCACGCGCGGACCGGCCAGCATGGCGCCGATCCAGGCGGTGACGGCCGCGATGCCGACCGCCGCCAGCGCCGGCCACACGCGCGCCGCCGCCGCGACCGGTCCCGCCGCCGCGAACGACAGCGCCGTGAGCCAGTAGAGCAGCGGCGGCTTGTCGAAGTAGCGCACGCCGTCCAGCCGCAGCGTGATCCAGTCGCCGGACAGGCGCACCGACTGCGCGATGGCGGCGTGAAAGCCCTCCGGCGGATCGATGAAAGGCGCGGCGCCGAGCCCGAGCAGGTACATCAGCCCGACCGCCAGCAGGGCGAGCGTGAACGCGAGCCGCAGCTAGACCACCTTGACGAGGGCGTCGGCGGGCAGGCGCGCCAGGAAGTCGGTCAGCGCCTGCTCGAGGTACTCGCGGTCGCGCGACTCGAGCGTGACCTTCACCTTGTACTCGGGGTTGGAGAACTCCGGATAGGACCCGAGCTGCAGCAGCGGGAAGGCGGCCAGCAGCCGGTTGAGATAGTCGGCCAGCGTGCTCTCGCCGATCCGCACGTAGACGTTCTTGAGGTGGATGGGCGCGTCGCGGAAGCGATCGCGCAGCGACTCGAACTTGGCGCGGAAGATCTCCGGCACGCCGGGCAGCACGTAGACGTTGCGCATGAGGATCGTCGGGAAGCGGACCGTCTCGCCGCCCACCAGCTCGCAGCCCTCCGGCACCTCGGCCATCTTCATCGCCGCCTCGGGCGGCCTGGCGCCCCGATTCCGGAAGTGCTCCTCGAGCAGGCCGACCAGCCGTGGGTGACGCACGACCGGCACCATCATGGCCCGCGCCACGCCCTCGATCGTCACGTCGTCGTGGGTGGGGCCGACGCCGCCCGAGGTGAAGACGACGTCGTAGTCGCGGCTGAACGTCGCCACCTCCTCGGCGATCAGCTGCACCTCGTCGGGAATGACCGTGATGCGGCGGACGTCCACGCCCAGCGCGCGCAGCTCGCGGCAGAGATAGGCGGCGTTGGCGTCCTCGATCTTGCCCGACAGGATCTCGTTGCCGACGAGGAGGATCCCGGCCGTCTTCGGCATGCCTCGCCGATTCTACTACGGCCGCTGCAGCAGCTGGCGCACGCTCCGCTCCAGATCCTCCGGCAGGCACGGCTTGGTGATGAGGGCGTCGGCGCCCGCCTCCGACACGCCGTGCGGCATCGAGTGCGGCGGATAGGCGGTCAGGATG
>DASSLH010000431.1:0-2155 GCA_035689625.1 Candidatus Methylomirabilota bacterium
GAGCACGAGGAACGCCGCGCCCTCGCCGCGCACGTCGCGCTCGCCCAGCGCGCCTTGCAGCTCGGTCACCAGCGGATCGACGTCGTCCACCCCGCCGGCGAGCACCGCGTCCACGCGGCCGGCCGCGACCGCGGCGGCCGCACGCGCCACCGCCAGCTCGCCGGCCACGGTCGGGACGTTGAGCGTCAGCGCCAGCTCGCGCGCGGCGACGGCGATCGCCGTGGTGGCGGCCATCGTGTTCATCACCGTGTTCGGGAACAGCAGCGCGGAGAGACCGGAGGCGCCCCGCGCGAGGTAGCCGTCGGCGAAGCCGATCGTCGAGGTGAAGTCGCCCAGCTCGCTGCCGACGACGAGACCGAGGCCGCGGTCGGGATCGAGGCCGGCGTCGCCCACGGCCAGGCGCGCCGCGGCGATCGCCAGCTGGCAGATGCGTGAGAGCCGCCGCGCCTCCCCCGCGTCGACGAGGCCGGCCAGCGTCGCGTCGGGCACGCGCAGGACCGGACGGCCGCCGACCGTCGAGCGCGCCGCCGCCCGCGGCGCCGCCAGCCAGGCGCCGAGCGCGGCGGAGTCGCCCACGATGCCCGCGTTGACCACGCCCACGCCGGTGACGACGACGGCCCGCCGCTGCATCCGCTCAGGCGCGCCGGAAGAGCAGCGTGACGTTCTGCCCGCCGAAGCCGAACGAGTTGGAGATCGCGCACGACAGTGCCGCCTCGCGGGCCACGCGCGGCACGCAATCGAAGGCGACGTCGGGATCCGGCGTCACGAGGGTCGCGGTGGGCGGCACCAGCTCGTGGGTCAGCGCCAGGATCGTCGCCACCGCCTCCAGGCCGCCGGCCGCGGCCATCGTGTGGCCGATCATGGACTTGGTGGAGCTGACGAGCACGCGGCCCTCACCGAACACGCGGGTGATGGCGAACGACTCGATGCGGTCGTTCTGGGGCGTGGCGGTGCCGTGCGCGTTCACGTAGCCGACGTCGGCCGGCGCCACGCCGCCCATCGCCAGCGCCGCGCGCATCGCGCGGATCATTCCGTCGCCGTCGGGGTGCGGCGCCGTCACGTGGAAGGCGTCGGTCGTCATGCCGTGGCCGGCCAGCTCGGCGTGGACGCGGGCGCCCCGCGCGCGGGCGTGCGCGGCCGACTCCAGCACGACGAAGGCGGCGCCCTCGCCGATCGACATGCCGCGCCGGTCGCGGTCGAAGGGCCGGCAGGGCTCGGGATCGAGCAGCTTGAGCACGTTGAAGCCCATGAAGCACAGGCGCGTCATCGCGTCGACGCCGCCGGCCAGCGCCACGTCCACGACGCCGTCGGCGATGAGGTCGGCGGCCTCGGCCAGCGCGACGGCGCCCGACGAGCAGGCCGTGACGACGCTGTGGCGCGGACCGCCCAGGCGCAGCCGATGGCCGAGCGTCTGCGCGTGCGAGCCCGGCAGCATCGAGCGGAGCGAGGCCGCCCAGCCGGCCGGCCGCTCGCCCCGCGCGCGCGCCCAGTACCACGCCTCGGCCTCGAACATCCCGCCGCCGACGGCGCCGACGACCAGCGCGGCCTCCGCACGCGCGTCGGCGCCCAGGCCCGCGTCCTCCAGCGCCTCGAGGGCGGCGCCGAGCGCCATGCGATCGGCCCGCGAGCGCCGCGGCGAGCCGCTGGCCAGCTCGGGGACCTCGGCGGCGATGCGGCAGCGGAAGCCCTCGGCGTCGATGAGCGTCAGCGGGCGGATGGCGCAGCTCCCCGCGGCCAGCCCCGCCCAGTACGCCTTCACGCCGGCGCCGAACGGACTGACAGCCCCCAGACCGGTGACGACGATGCTCATGCGTCCCCGGTCCGTCCCGCGATGAAGCGCGACAGGCTGTCGAACGAGGCGAAATGCGCGCTCAGGTCCTCGGACTCGTCCAGGACGATGCCGAAGCGCTCCTCGATGGCGATGGACAGCTCGATGAAGTCCAGCGAGTCGAGGCCGATGGAGCCCTCGACGCCCTTGGGCAGCGGCGTCGTCTGCGCGACCTCGGCCGCGCGCCGCGGGTCGAACTTGAGCCGCGCCACCAGGATGGCCTTCAGCTCGTCGAACACTTCCTTGGCTTCCATGGTCCTCCTGCTCGAACCTTCGCTCAGACCCGGGCGGTGCGCCCGGCCATCGCGAGCTCGATCGCGGCCGTGC
>DASSLH010000432.1:0-5876 GCA_035689625.1 Candidatus Methylomirabilota bacterium
GGTATCCGGCATCGGCCAGCAGACGGCGGGCTCGCGCCGGGTCATGGGTGTAGCCCTTCACATTCGCGTCGTACCCGAACATCTGCGGCGTGAACGGCCCTTCCAGACGGCGCCCGTTGCCGTCGAGCACGCTCTTGATGATGGCGTCGACGTCGCTGGCGTAGTTGAGCGCCTGGCGCACGCGCACGTCCGACAGCGGCTTCTTGAAGGCGTTGAGGCCGAGATAGATGTCCCACGTGCTCGGCACGCGCTGCACGCGCAGCCCGGCGATCTTCTCGAGGTCGCGCGCGAGGTTCGGCGGCACCGTGGTGATCAGGTCCACCTCGCCGTTGCGCAGCGCGGCCGCGCGCGTGAAGGGCTCGGGGATCGGCTTGAAGACGATGCGCGGGATCGCCGGGCCGCCGCGCCAGTGACGGTCGAAGGCCTCGACGACGAGCTGCTCGTCCTTCACCAGCGAGACGAACCGGTAGGGCCCGGTGCCGACCGGGTGCAGCGCGAACGCCTGGTTGCCCTTCTCGGCGGTGTACCGGGGCGGCAGGATCGGGAAGTCCACGAGCCGGTTGAGCAGCGCGGCGTACGGCTTGCTGGTGACCAGGTTGACGGTGGCGTCGTCCACGACCTCCACCCGCGCGATCTCCGCGATGTTCGCGCGGTTCGGCGACTTCTGCTGCGGGTCGAGCACGCGCTCGATCGTGAAGCGCACGGCCTCGGCGTTGAAGGGCTCGCCGTCGTGGAAGACGACGCCGCGGCGCAGCCGGAACTGCCAGGTGGTGTCGTTCAGCGTGCGCCACGACTCCGCCAGCTCGGGCACCAGCTTGTTGTCGCGATCGCGGCCGACCAGCGAGTCGAACATGCTCACGCCGACGGCGGCGCGAATGGACGACAGGTTCATCGTCGGGTCGAGGTTCTCGGGCGTCCACGGGATGGCCACGCGCAGCTCGCCCCTGGGATCGGCGGCGCCGGCCGGCAGCGAGAGCGCCAGCAGCAGCGCCGCCAGCAGCGCGAGCGCGCGCGGCCTCATGCGGCGCTCCGCGCCGCGTCCACGACGGCCTGCAGGTGCGCGTCGGGGACGTCCAGCGGCAGCACGCAGCCGGGGCCGAGGATCAACCCCAGGCCCCCGGTCTGCGCGATCGCGTCGCGCACCTGGGCGGCAATGGCGTCGGCCGGCCCCGAGCGCAGCGTGGCGCCCTCGGCCAGACCGCCGACCACGGCGCCGGCGAAGCGCCGGTGCCCCTCGCCGAGTGAGGGCGGCGTCAGCCGGTCGTGCCAGTTGACCGCGTCGATCGGCAGCGCGGTGAGCTGGTCGAAGAAGACGTCGCGGCCGTGGATGTGCAGCAGCGTCACCGCCGAGGCGCCGCGCACGGCCTCCAGCACGCGCCGCGCGTAGGCCGCCCCCCAGCGGCCGTTCTCCTCCCGGGTGATGAACTCCGGCGTGCTCGTCTGGGTCGCGAAGAACAGCCCGTCAGCGCCGGCCTCCAGCGCGGCACGCGCGTAGCGCGCCATCGTCTCGGTGATGGCCTCCAGCGCCGGCCGGACGGCGGTCTCGTCGGCCCGCAGGTCCTCGCGCAGCCGGTCGCCGGCCAGCTTGCGAGCGATCGTCAGCGGGGAGAACACCGTGTGGAGGATGGGCGCGTCGTCCGCGCGCCCCTTGCGGATGCGCTGCACGGCGTCGAGCTCGCGCCCGAGCGCGCCGGCGCCCGGATCGAGCGGCCGGATCCGCGCCCAGTCCGCGCGCGTCTTCACCGCGTGCTCGGTGCACTGCTTGGCGCCGTTGGGCGAGCCCCGATAGGCGACCGTGCAGCCCCAATCCTCCACGCAGTAGACACCGCTGGACATCACCTTGATGAGATCGAGGTCCCAGCGCCGGTGGAACGCCAGCATCGCCTCGGCGAGCCCGGCGGCGGTGTGGTCGACGTCGGGCACATGGCGCCAGAACGCCACCGGGGGACGATCGACGGGACGACGCGACACGGCGGCGAGGACGCGCTCACGCTTGGTCATGGCCGCGATCCTAGCACGCGCTAGACGGCCAGCAGCCGCCAGGCCGTCTGCGCGAGGACGATGAATGTCGCCAGCGCCAGCGCGAGCACGATCCAGCCGACCGCGCGCAGGCGCGGCTGGCGCAGGAACTCCACGCCGAGCAGCGCGACGCCCGCCGTGCCGGTGGCCGTGGCGACGAGCAGCAGGGGCTGGCGCGCCTGGGACACGACCGTCAGCACGATCGACGCCAGCGAGAGCAGGACGACCGCGGCGAGCGGCAGCTGTCGGACGTGCATCGCGAAGTCTTATCCTGCATCCCTTCGGCAGTCGCCCGCGGCGCGCGCGGCGGCCGCCATCAGCCGCGCACGTCCAGGAGCTCGCGCAGGCCGTCGCCGACGAGGTTGATCGCCAGCACGGTGAGCGCGAGGAAGAGCCCGGGAAAGAGGATGATCCAGAACGCCAGCTGCACGTAGGTCTTGCCCTCGGCCATGATGTTGCCCCACGAGGGAATGTGCGGCGGCGTGCCGGCCCCGAGGAACGACAGGTACGCCTCGAAGAGGATCGCGGAGGCGCAGATGTACGTCGCCTGCACGACCAGCGGCGCCACCAGCGCCGGAAGCACGTAGCGCACCAGCACGCGCGGCGTGCCGACGCCGAGCGCGCGGGCGGCCTCGACCATGGTGTGCTCGCGCAGCGAGAGCACCGAGGCGCGCACGAGGCGGATCACCCGCGGGATCTCCGGGATCACCAGCGCGATGATCACGTTCTGCACGCTGGCCCGCAGCATGGCCATCAGCGCCAGCGCCAGCAGGATGGCCGGGATGGCCATGAGCCCGTCCATCACACGCATCATGACCGCGTCCAGGCGCCGGTAGAAGCCGATCACGAGCCCCAGCGCGGTACCGAGCGCCAGGCTCAGCAGCGACACGGCGGCGCCGACGACCAGCGAGATACGGGCGCCGTAGAGCGTGCGCGTGTAGACGTCGCGGCCGAAGTGGTCGGAGCCGAACCAGTGCTGGGCCGAGGGCGCCCGCAGCCGCTCGATCGGCTTCAGCTGCTGCGGGTCGCCGGTCCACCACAGCGGCGCCAGCGCGCCGGCCGTGACGATCAGCACCAGCACGATCACGCCGGCCACGAACGTCGGCTGGCGTGACAGGAATCGCCCGAGGAGCGACGGCGTCGTCGCGGGAGTCGCCGCGGGCATCGAGGACCGCCACGGCTCCGCCGGAGCGGTCCGAGCCGCCGGGGGGGCCTGGGGGGCCATCTCGGGGCCCCCCATCAATATCGTATCCGCGGGTCGAGCACGACGTAGAGCACGTCCACGACCAGGTTGATGAGGACGTAGACGCCGGAGACGACGAGGAGCACGCCCTGGATGACCGGGTAGTCGCGCCGCACGATCGCGTCCACCGTGAGGCGGCCGAGGCCGGGCAGCGCGAACACGCTCTCGGTGACGACGGCGCCGCCGATCAGCAGCGCGAAGCCGAGGCCGATGATCGTCACCACCGGCAGCGAGGCGTTGCGCAGGGCGTGGCGCACCAGCACCCCGCGGGGGGCCACGCCCTTGGCGAGCGCGGTGCGGATGTAGTCCTCGTCGAGCACGCCCAGCATGCTGGCGCGCGTCATCCGCGCGATCAGCGCCATGTAGACGACCGACAGCGTCAGCGCCGGCAGCGCCAGGTGGCTGAGGAACGGGACGACCCCGCCGGCCAGCGGCGCATAGCCCTGCACCGGCAGCCAGCCCGCGGTGATCGCGAACAGATAGACGAGGATGAAGCCCAGCCAGAACGTCGGCATGGAGAAGCCCGACACGGCGAAGATCATGACCGCGCGGTCGATCCAAGAGCCCTTGCGCCAGGCGGCGACGACGCCGACCGGCACGCCGGCGCCGACGCTGATGAGCATGGCGAACAGCGTCAGCCACGCGGTCGTGGCCGCCCGCTGGCCGATGAGCGTGGACACCGGCAGGCCGGAGAAGATCGAGGTGCCGAGGTCGCCGTGGGCCACGCGGCCCAGCCAGAGCCCGACCTGCACGTGGAAGGGCTGGTCGAGCCCCAGACGCGTGCGGATGCGCGCGATGTCGTCGGTCGTCGCGTAGTCGCCCGCGATGATGACCGCCGGGTCGCCGGGCGTGACGTGCAGCAGCGCGAACACCGCCAGGGCCACCACCACCATGACCGGGATGGTGGCCATCAGGCGCCGCAGGATGACGGCGAGCATCGAGCGGCCGTCAGCCGATCGAGACGTTCCAGAACAGCGGGGCGATGAACTTGAGGATGCCGGTGACGTTCCGGCGGAACGCGGTCGGCAGGAACCACTCGCCCCACGGCACGTAGGCGACCTCGTCGAGCGCGATCCGCTGGATGCGTGCGGCCAGCCGCTGGCGCGAGTGCTGGTCGGTGGCCCGCACCCAGTCGGTGATCAGCTGCTCGAGCCGGGGGATCTCGGGCCAGCCGAACCAGGCGTTGGGTCCGGCCCCCGACACGCCGAAGTGCACGGCCGGGTGCATCACGTCGGCGGCCATCCACCACGTGTGCAGGATGTTCCAGCCGCCCTTGTCGGGCGGGTCCTTCCTGGCGCGCACGGCGAGGTTGGTGGACCAGTCCATCGGGCGCAGGTCGACCTTGAAGCCGGACTGCGTGAGCAGCTCGCGCGTCACGAGCGCCGCGCCGTTGAGAAAGCTGATGTCGGTCACCTGCACCACCGTCACCGGGTGACCGTCGTAGCCCGACTCCTTCACGAGCTGGCGCGCGCGCTCCAGGTTCTGGTGCTGCAGCCCCTCGGCGCCGACCTTGCTCGCGTACGGCCCGCCGCACGCGAACACCGAGGCGCACGTGCGGTAGTACTTCTCGTTGCCGATCGCCGCTTGTAAGTACGTCTCCTGGCTCATCATCGCCACCAGCGCCTGCCGCGCCTTCTTGTTGTTGAACGGGGGATGCAGGTGGTTGGGGCGCAGCCAGCCCTGGGTGCCGAGCGGGTCGGGCAGGAACGTGGCCAGCGAGGCCGTCTGCTCGATCTTCGGGATGAAGTCGATCGGCGGGATCTCCCACCAGTCCACCTCGCCCGCGGCCAGCGCCGCCGACGCGGTGGCGGCGTCGGGCATGTAGCGCCAGATCACGCGGTCGAGCTTGACGTGCTTGCCG
Organism: Candidatus Methylomirabilota bacterium; assembly: GCA_035689625.1. Taxonomy (GTDB): domain Bacteria; phylum Methylomirabilota; class Methylomirabilia; order Rokubacteriales; family CSP1-6; genus AR5. Next base: position 5,124 of record DASSLH010000432.1, read on the forward strand.
CCCGCCGAGCCGCTGGGCGCCTCGTTGCGCGGCACGTAGTCGGCGTGCTTGACGTAGACGACCTGGTTGCCTGGCTGCCACTCGTCCCTGGCGAACCGGAACGGGCCCGAGCCAACGATCTCCTTGATCTGCTCGTCGGCCGACGTCGCCGCGATACGGGCCGGCATCATGAACGGCACGTTGCTGGACGGCTTGCCGAGCGCGTCGAGCACCGGTCCGAACCGCTCGCCCAGCTCCAGCGTGAACGTCTTGCGGTCCACCGGCGCCAGCTTCGCGGTCGCCGCCATCAGCAGCCGGCCGAAGCGGTCCTTCTTGCCCCAGCGCTTGAGCGACTCCACGCAGTCCTCGGCCACGACGGGCTGGCCGTCGTGCCACTTGAGCCCGTCGCGCAGCGTGAACGTGTACTTCATGCCGTCCCTGGACGCCGTGTGGCTCTCCACCATCTGCGGGCGCACGCGCAGGCTCTCGTCGGTGCCGAACAGCGTGTCGTAGACGAGGTAGGCGTGATTGCGCGTGATGTAGGCGGTGGTCCACACGGGATCGAGGATCTTGAGGTCCGCCTGGGCCACGAACCGCAGCGCGCCGCCGCTCTTCTGCGCGTGAACGCGCGGCGCGGCGAGCGTGGCGGCGGCGGTGGCGGCCCCCGCGATGAACTGGCGCCGGCTGAGCTGGCTCATCTCAGAGGCCCTCCTCGGCATGAGGCGATCGAGGTCGCGTCGGCGAGACGGCGCCGATAGTAGCACGCGGCCCCGG
>DASSLH010000433.1:0-9330 GCA_035689625.1 Candidatus Methylomirabilota bacterium
CCCGGCGACGAGATCCGCGGCCCGGCCGTGGTGGAGGAGGAAGGCTCGACGCTCGTGATCGGCCCCGGCGGCGTGGGCCGCGTGGCGGCGACCGGCAATCTCGTGGTGACCCTGCCGTGAGCGCCCGGCTCGATGCCGTCACGCTCGAGGTGCTGTGGACGCGCGTCATCTCCGTCGTGGACGAGGCGGCCAAGGCCATCGTGCGCACCTCGTTCTCCACGCTGTCCAACGAGGCCAACGACTTCGCCTGCGTGCTCACCGACGCGCGCGGCTTCGCCCTGGCCCAGAACAGCGGCAGCATCCCCTCGTTCATCGGCTGCCTGCCGGCCACGGTGCGGCACTTCATCGCCGAGCTGGGGGCTCCGTCCATGCGCCCGGGCGACGTGCTCATCACCAACGACGCCTGGAAGGGCACCGGCCACATGAGCGACGTCTCGGTGCTCAAGCCGATCTTCCACCGCGACCGGCTGGTGGCCTTCTCGGCGACGACCTCGCACATGCCGGACATCGGCGGCCGCATCCGCGCCATCGAGGCGCGCGAGATCTTCGAGGAGGGGCTGCACATCCCGCTCACGCACCTCGTGCGCGCGGGCCGGCGGGACGACACGCTGATCGCGCTGATCCGCGCCAACGTGCGCACGCCGGACCAGACGATGGGCGACATCTGGGCCCAGGCCAGCGCCAACGAGCTGATGGAGCGCCGGGTCACCGCGCTCATGGACGACTACGGCCTGGCCACGCTGACCGAGCTGGGCGACGAGCTGTTCGCGCGCTCGGAGGCGGCGATGCGCCAGGCCATCCGGGCGGTGCCCGACGGCACCTATCGTTACGCGTTCCGCACCGACGGCACCGGCGCGCCGTTCGACTTCAAGGTCGCGGTGACCGTGAAGGGCGACGCGATCGTCGCCGACTACGCCGGGACCTCGCCCCAGCAGCCGCGCGCGATCAACTGCGTGCTGGCCTACACCTACGCGATGACCGCCTACGCGATCCGCTGCGCGCTGCTGCCGGGGCTGCCGAACAACGAGGGCATGTACCGGCCGATCACCGTGAAGGCGCCGGAGGGCTCGCTGCTCAACCCGCGGTTCCCCGCCGCCGTCGTGAGCCGCGCCACCACCGGCCACTACGTGCCGGCGCTCGTGCTCGGCGCCCTGCACCAGGTGATTCCCGAGCGCGTGATGGCCGGCGCCGGCTCGCCGCTGTGGGCGGTGAGCCAGTCGGGCACGCGCGACGACGGCAAGCCCTACACGACCGTGCTCTTCTTCAACGGCGGCATGGGCGCCACGCCCGTGAAGGACGGCGAGCACGTGCTGTCGTGGCCGAGCAACATCTCCTCCACGCCGGTGGAGGTCGCCGAGCGCAACAGCCCGCTGTTCTTCCACTACAAGCGGATGCGCGCCGGCTCGGGCGGCGCCGGCCGCTTCCGCGGCGGCCTCGGCCAGGACGTGCTGATCGAGAGCCGCTCGCCGCGCCCGATCGTCGTGAGCTTCCTGGCCGAGCGCACGACGTTCCCCGCGCCCGGCCTGGCCGGCGGCGCCCCCGGCGAGCGCGGCGACGTGCGCGTCAACGGTCACCGCGTGGACAACCGCACCCAGCACGTGCTCGAGCGCGGCGACCGCATGCTGATCGCCACGCCGGGCGGCGGCGGCTATGGCCCGGCGCGCCGGCGCGAGGGCGCCCGGCGCGAGCGCGATCGGGCGCTGGGCTACGTCGGGCGCGGACGGCGCGCCAAGGCGTGAGCGCGCGGGCCGCGCTCGCCGGCGTCCTCCTCCTCGTCGTCACCCTGGCCGGCTGCTCGTCGCGGGCCGGCCACCCGCTGCGCGTCGCCACCGGGTACATCAGCCACGTCGTCTGCTCGTACGTGTTCGTCTCCGGCCTCGACCCCGGCCGCGTGAGCGAGGAGGACGTCGCCGCCAACCCGGCCTTCAACGGGCTGCACTGGGCGCTGCGCCACGAGGTGGATCGCCAGGCGCGCGCGGTGACCGCGCGCGCGCTGGGGGGCTTCGAGAGCCGCGCGGTCTACCGCGACGGGCTCGGCTGCCTCAACGTCACCGGCGCGCAGCCGGCGGACGCGCCGACGCGGGCGGACATCGAGGCGGAGGACCCGATTCCCGCGCGGCTGCCGGAGATCGCCGGCCCCGCCGTCGTCACGCCGGCGAGCCCGGCGCTGGCCGCCGCGCTCGACGCGGCGTTCGCCGACCCCGCGGCGCGGCGCACGCACGCGATCGTCGTCGTCCACGACGGCCGCGTGATCGCCGAGCGCTACGCCGACGGCTTCGGCGTCGACACGCCGGTGCACGGCTGGTCGGCGACGAAGTCCATCAACAATGCGCTGCTCGGCGTCCTCGTGCGCCAGGGCAAGCTCGACATGACGGCACCGGCGCCGGTGGCCGCCTGGGGCGGGGCCGCCGACGGGCGGCGCGCCATCACGCCCGACGCGCTGCTGCGCATGGCGAGCGGCCTGGACCTCGGCGACTCGCTCACGGCGGGGCTCAAGAGCGGCTGGGACGTCTCGGCGCGCATGGCGTTCAACGAGGCGGACATGGCCGGGTTCGCCACGGGGGCGACCCTGGCCACGGCGCCGGGCCGCGCGTGGGCCTACGCCAACGGCAACACCGCCATCCTGGGTCGCATCGTGCGCGACCGGACCGGTGGCCGCGCGGTCGACGTGCTGCGCTTCGCGCGCCGGGAGCTGTTCGGGCCGCTCGGCATGCGCCAGGCCACGCTCGAGGTGGACGCGACGGGCTCGCCGATCGGCGGCGCGTTCTTCTTCGCGACCCCGCGCGACTGGGCGCGCTTCGGTCTGCTCTTCCTCGACGACGGCAAGGCCGGCGACCGGCGCATCCTGCCCGAGGGCTGGGTGCGCTACTCGACGACGCCCACGCCGGGCGCCTGGGTCGGCTACGGCGCCGGCTGGTGGATCAACGACGACGACAGCCGGGGCGCGCGCTTCCGGCGCGAGCACGGCATGCCCGCCGACGCCTTCATGGCGATGGGCATCTACGGCCAGACGGTCGTGGTGGTGCCGTCCGCGCGCGTCGTCATCGCCCGCTTCGGCACCACCTACGACCTGCGCCAGGCCACGCTCGACATCGCGCGGCTCACCGCCGACGTCACCGCCGCAGTGCACGCCCGCAACTGAAGGAGGACAGCCATGGACCTCACTCGACGCGACGTCCTGAAGGGCACGCTGGCGGCCGGCGCGGCCGCGGCCTGGCCGGGCGCGGCCGCCCAGGCCCAGACGACGCAGAAGAAGGAGCTGATCACGGCCCAGGGCGGCGACGTGGCGCGGTTCGATCCGCACTTCAGCACGTCGTCCAACGACATCCGCGTGTCGTTCAACCTGTTCGACAACCTCGCCAGCCGCCATCCCGACGGCAAGCTCTACCCGGGCCTGGCGACGGAGTGGAAGCTGACCGATCCCACGACGTGGACGTTCAAGCTGCGGCCGGGGGTGAAGTTCCACAACGGCGATCCCTTCACGTCGGCCGATGCCAAGTTCAGCATCGAGCGGACGTACGACCCGGCCGTGAAGACGATGGTCGCCACCGCGCTGAGCACGATCGACCGCATCGAGGCGCCCGACCCCTACTCGCTGGCGATCCACACCAAGAAGCCCGATCCGCTGCTGCCAGCGCGGCTGGCGTTTTACGGCGGCCAGATCGTGCCGAAGAAGTATCTCGAGGCCGTGGGCAACGACACGTTCAACGCCAAGCCCGTCGGCACCGGCCCCGTGCGCTTCGTGTCGTGGGTGAAGGACGACAAGGCCGTGTTCGATGCCAACCCCGACTACTTCGGCGGCCGCATCGACATGGACCGCTGGATCATGCGGCCGCTGCCGGAGACGGCGCCGCGGATCGCCGCCCTGCTCAAGGGCGAGGTGGACATCATCACCCAGCTGCCGCCCGACCAGGAGGAGCGGCTGATGGGCTATCCCACCACGCGGGTGGCCGGCGCCCTCTACGCCGGCCTCTACGTGCTCGGCGTCAACAGCAAGGTCAAGCCGCTCGACAACCCGCTCGTCAAGCAGGCGCTCTCGCTGGCCATCGACCGCGACGCCATCGTCAAGGAGCTGTGGCGCGGGCGCGGCATCGTGCCCAACAGCATGATCGCCAAGGGCGACAACTACTACGACGCGAGCCTGCCTCCGCTGCCCTACAGTCCCCAGGAGGCGCGCGATCGGCTCAAGAAATCGGGTTACAAGGGCGAGCCCGTGTACTTCGAGACCACGATCGCGTACGTCTCGCAGGACAAGGCAATGGCGGAAGCGATCGCCTCGATGTGGCGGGACATCGGAGTCAACGTCGTGATCGAGGTCATCGAGTACTCCGTGCGCGCGCAGAAGGGTCGCGAGAAGAGCTTCAAGGGCGTGTGGTGGTCCGATCCGACCTCCACGCTCGGCGACCCCGACGGCATGATGTGGCGCCTGCTCGGCCCCGGCGGCCCCATGGACTACTGGCGCGATCCGAGGTTCGACGAGCTGGGCAACGCCGCCCGCTTCTCGGTGGACGCGAAGTTCCGCGGCGAGGCCTACAAGGAGATGACGAAGATCTTCCTCGACAACCTGCCGTGGATCCCGGTGATCCAGCCCTACGAGGACTACGGGCTGCAGAAGTACGTGGAGTGGACGCCGAATCCGAACCAGCAGTTCGAGATCCGGCGCTTCAACTTCAGGCTCAAGCGCGCCTGAGCAGCCGGGCAGCCGCCTCAAGAAATTGAGGCGGCTGCTGCATTGTTCCGGCGCGCCCGGGGGGTTTTACTGGCGGTGCCGGCACACCGACGACGGATGGAGGTGAGAATGACTCCACCGGAGAGGCCGCGCGCGGCCCCGGGGTAGGAGGCCCGACGACCGCGCTGCCGCAAGCAGGACCAAAGTCCCGGCGACTGCCGAGACGCGCAGGCTGACGGCACTGCGCACCGAGGCCCGGACCAGCGATCCCTCATCGCCCCGGGCCTCACCTTTTTTCCCCAGCTGTCGACCGCAGCGCCACCTCCGCCTCGGCGGCCAGCCGCACGACGAGCTCGGCGGCCTTCTGGCGTCGCGCCAGGCGGACGCCCTGGCCGGCCCACAGCGACAGCAACTCCGCCCGGTTATCGCGCGCGGCCGCGTTGCGCAGCGGCCGGGTGAGCGCGTTCTGGAGCGGAAACGGCAGCGTGGCGCCAGCCTGGTCGACCTCGTGCATGAATCGGTTGACGATGCCGCGCGCCGGGCGGCCGGAGAACGCGCGCGTCGTCCGCGTCGCGTCCTCGTGCGCGCCGAGGATCGCCTCCTTGTAGGCTGGTGGCACGCCGGCCTCCTCGCACGTCAGAAACGCGGTGCCCAGCTGCGCGGCGGCGGCGCCCAGCACGAGCGCGGCAGCCAGACCACGGCCGTCCATGATGCCGCCCGAGGCGACCACCGGCACCCGCACGGCGTCCACGACCTGTGGCACCAGCGCGATGGTGCCGACCATCGCGCCCTCGAAGTCCCCCGCGAACGTCCCGCGATGCCCCCCCGCCTCGCTGCCCTGCGTGACGACCGCGTCCACGCCGGCCCGCTCCAGCGCGAGCGCCTCCTCGACCGTCGTCGCGGTGCCCACCAGGAAGATGCCGCGGGCCTTGACGGCGGCGATCGCCGGCGCCGGCAGGATGCCGAACGTGAAGCTGAAGACGCTCGCCCCGCTCTCCAGCGCAGCCGCCAGCTGCGCGTCGAACGTCTCCACCGGCACGGCGGGCACGGCCGGCGCCGGCAGGCCGAGCTCGGCATGGTACGGCGCCACCGCGGCGAGAGCCGCTGCGGCATTCCCGGCCGGCGGCGGCGCCGGTTGCGGGGCGAACAAGCTGATGCCGAAGGCCCGAGGCGTGCGCGCGCGCACCGCCGCCGCCGTCTCGGCGATTTGCGTCGGCGTGAGGTACGCGGCGCCTATGAAGCCGAGCGCCCCGGCGTCGCAGACGGCGGCGACCAGCGCCGGCGTGTCGCCGCCGCCGGCCAGCGGCGCCTGGACGATCGGATGGACGAGGCCAAGGCGTCCGGTCAGCACGGTCGTGAGCGGCATGACGCACCTCCCGCCGTCTACCTTGCCCCGCGCCGAATCAGCTCGTAAAATGATTAATCGTGAACGGATCGATCTCGTCACGAGAACGTAGCCTGGAGCTGGGCGACCTCGTCCTCTTCAAGACCGTGGCGGAGGCGGGCGGCGTCACGCGCGCCGCGCTGCGGCTGCACCGTGTGCAGTCCAACGTCACCGCGCGCGTCAAGCGGCTGGAGGGTCAGCTCGGCGTCCCGCTGTTCGTCCGCCTCCGGCGGGGGATGTCGCTCACGCCCGAGGGACGTCGGCTGCTGGACTATGCCGAGCGCCTGCTGGCGCTGGCCGACGAGGCGCAGGCCGACGTCGGGGATGGTGCGCCGCGCGGCCGGCTGCTGATCGGCGCTATGGAGAGCACGGCCGCCGTCCACCTGCCGCGGCTGCTCGGCGCCCTGCACGCGCGCTATCCCGCGCTGGAGGTGCAGCTCACGACCGCGACGTCCGGCGTGCTCGTCGAACAGATACGGGCGGGCGACCTGAGCGCGGCGTTCGTGGGCGGCGAGGTCGCCGAGGCGGGGCTGGTGGCCGACCCCGCCTTCGTCGAGGAGCTCGTGCTCGTCACGCATCCCTCGGTGCGCCGCCGGACGGCCGCGCAGCTGCGCACACGCACGCTGGTGAGCTTCGGCGCCGGCTGCACCTACCGCGCCTGCATCCACGCCTGGCTGGCGGCCGAGGGGCTCCGGCCGTCGCGCGTGTTCGAAGTGGCGTCCTATCACACGATGCTCGCCTGCGTTGCCGCGGGCCTCGGGTACGCGGTGGCCCCGCGCTCCGTTCTCCTCGCATCCACCGCGCGGCGTGCCGTCCGCGCGCACCGGATCGGTCCTCGCCCGTGGCGCATCACGACCTACCTCGTGCGCCGCGCGGACGATCGCTCGCGCGCCGTCGAGGCGCTGCGTCAGCTGGTCGCCGCCCGCGCGGTGACGGCCCAGCGCAGCGGCCCGCCCGCCCGCAGCGCGTCGAACGGATAGCAGGTCAGCAGCACCAGGGCCGCGGCGCCGGCGTCGTCGCGCACGACCGCGGTGCGCGCATCCACGACCGCGGTGTCGCTGACGACGAAGCGCGCAGTCGCGCGGCCGGGCGTCTCCACCAGGATCTCGTCACCCGGCCGGAGCGACTTCAAGAACCGGAAGTGCGTGTCACGGTGGCCGGTGATGATCGCCGTGCCGGGCGCGCCGGGCCGGGCGCTGCGCGAGGCGTGGCCCGGGCCGAACGCCAGCGTGCGGCCGCTCACGCCGTCGAGCACGATGAGGTCCACGCCGTGGGCGGGCACGCGCAGCCGCGCCACCGGCCACGTGTCCGCCCACGGCCACGGCCTCACGGCGCTCTCGCCGGCCAGCGTGCGGGCCCAGGCGCGATGCAGCAGGTGCTGGGCCACGCGCGCCTTGGCGTGGATCCACACCGCGTGGCCGAGCTGCCACACGCCCACGCCCGCCAGCAGCGCGACGACGGCGACGCCGAGCACCCGGCTACGCACGCCGGCCCCGCCGGACCAGCGCGAGCGCCGCGCGGCGGCGCCCGTAGAGGGCGATCAACGAGGCCAGCGCGAGCGCGGCGGCGCCGAGCAGCAGGTGCAGCGGCGCGTCGGTAGCGCCCTGCCCCAGCCCGAACACGGCCTCGTAGTCCCAGCCCTGCGGCAGGTTGGTCTTCAGCGCGTGGCGGGCGAGCGCGGCGCCGTCGGGCCGCGCCGGCGTCACGTCCATCGCGACGAGGCTCGTGTAGGCGCTGACCAGGTGATGGCGCAGCGCCACGTTCACGACGTTGGCGCGGACGTCGGCGGCGGGCGCGGCGCCGGCGCGCTCGGCGTCGAGCAGCGCATCGATCTTCGCGCGCGCCCACTGCACCGACAGGCCGGCGCCCGGCTCGCTCTCGCGCAACGCCACCTCGTGCTGCCAGGGCGCGCCGCCGAGGGTGCCGCGCAGCGTCGCCAGCGTGGGCAGCGTCCGGCCCTTGACGAGCACGACGAGCGGCTCGCCGAGGTAGAGATCGGGCAGCGGCCACGGGTAGACCTCGGCGTCGGGCAGGCCGGCCAGCTCCAGCTCGACGTCGGCCAGCGCCGGCGCCTCGAGCTTGGCGAACAGCGCGAGCATCCTGACCTGCACCTCGGCCGGGCTGCCGATGTACGTGAACGTGCCGCGCCCCAGCCGCGCGGCCTCGCGCATGAAGTGGCTGTTGGGCGCCGAGCCTATGCCGATCGTGAACAGCCGGCTGTCCCCCAGCCGCGCGGCGATGGCGTCGAAGAGCTGGCGCTCGTTGCCGACGCCGCCATCGGTGAGGAAGATCACCTGGCGCAGCCGCCCGCCGTGGGCGGCGCCGTCGAGCGCCAGGCGCAAGGCCGGCAGCATCTCGGTGCCGCCGCCGGCGTCGATGGCCTCCACCCAGCGCGCGGCAGCGGCCACGCCGGCGGGCGTCGCCGGCCGCGCGCCCGCATAGAGCGCGTCGGTCGTGTGGTTGAAGCGGATGACGTTGAAGCTGTCGGCCGGCGTCAGGCGACCGAGCGCCAGCTTCAGCGCGCTCTTCGCCTGCTCGATCGAGGCGCCGTGCATCGAGCCGGAGTTGTCGAGCACGAAGACGACCTCGCGCGGCGGCCGCACCGCCGCCAGCGCGGCGGCGGTGGGCGGCGTCACCATCAGCAGCGCGAAGACGTCGTCGTCCACGGCCTCGGTGAGCAGCGTCGCCGCCGGCGCCGCCCCGGCGACCGGCTCCCACACCAGCTCGAAGTCGCGATCGGCCGGCACCGCGCCCGCGGCCAGCGTGACCTCGAAGCGCCCGTCGCCCAGCGGCGTGACGTCGATCGCGTGGTGCGGGGAGCGCACGCCGGTGACCGGCACGCCGGGATCGAGCTCGATGCGCAGCGTGAGCGGGTTCAGCGGCCCGTCGTCCGGGCGCTGCACCGGCGGCGTGATCCGCGCCGCGTCGGGCACGGCGCCGGCCGGGACGTAGCGCGGCCCCACGACCATCGGGAAGCGCAGGTGGAAGGCGCCGGCGTCGTAGCGCACCGTCTGCTGGTACTCGATCTCGACGTTGACGGCGGCGCCGGGCGGGATGTTGGCCACCGAGGTCGTGAACACGTTGGGGCGCTCCTGCTCGACCAGGCTGGCGCGCCGCCCCTGCTGGCGGGCCTGCTCGTACTGCGCCCTGGCGGCCTGGCGCTCCTGGATCACGCCCTCGATGACGCGATCGCCGACCTGCATGCGCAGGTGATCGACGGCGGCGTTGTCCGGCAGCGGGAACACGTAGAGCGCCTCTGCCCAGTCGGCGGCCGGGT
>DASSLH010000434.1:0-6401 GCA_035689625.1 Candidatus Methylomirabilota bacterium
GCAAGTTCAAGCTCGTGAAGCTCGTCTGACGTGGGCGGCGAGGTCGTCCAGCTGCTGGTCAACGGGCTGGTGGCCGGCACCGTGCTGGCGGTGCCGGCCATCGGCTTCACCGCGATCTACGCCGTGCTGCGCTTTCCCAACTTCGCCGTCGCCTCGCACGCCACGGTGGGCGCCTTCGCCGGCTACGTCGTCAACACCGCCTGGCACTGGCCGGCCTGGGCCGCGGTCGGCGCCGCGTTCGTGGTCGCCGGCGCCAGCGGCGTCGTCAGCGACTGGCTCGTGCTGCGCCCGCTGCGGCCGGCCGGGCCGCTCACGACCGCCATCGGCGCCGTCGCCCTCACCATCGTGCTCGAGAATCTCGTGCGCTTCGTGTTCGGCAACGACCTGCGCGGCTACGACCTGCCGATCCGGCGCGACTGGCACTGGGCCGGTGTGCGCATCGGGCCCCAGCAGGTAGAGAACCTGGCCATCGCGCTGGTCGCCATGCTCGCGCTGTTCGCGTTCCTCGCCTTCACGCGCACGGGCAAGGCGATGCGCGCGGTCGCCGACGACGTCACGCTGGCCGGGCTCAAGGGCATCGACGCCGAGCGCGTCGCTCGGCTGACGAGCTTCGGCGGCATGGGGCTGGCCGGCGTCGGCGGGATGCTGCTCGGCCTGGACACGACGATCGATCCCCTCACCGGCTTTCGCGTCATCCTCTCGGTGTTCGCCGCCGCCGTCGTCGGCGGCCTCGGCTCCATCCCCGGCGCCGTGGTCGGCGCGCTCACGATCGGCGTGGCCGAGGAGCTCTCGCTGCTCTCGCTGGCGCCGGCCTACCGCAGCGCGGTCGGCTTCGCCGCGATCCTGCTCGTGCTCACGCTGCGGCCGCGCGGGCTGCTCGGCGAGCGGGCGTACTGAGGTGGCCAACTACCTCGTCGCGATGGCCACGTTCGCGTGCCTGTACGCGCTGCTCGCGCTGGCGCTCAACCTCGTGTGGGGCATGGCGGGGATGATCAACCTCGGCCTCGTCGGCTTCTTCGCCGTCGGCGCCTACGTCTCGGCGCTGCTGACGAAGCGCGGCGGCGCGCCGATCCCGGTGGGGCTGGCGGCCGCGTTCGTGCTGGCGGCCGCGGCCGGCGCGGTCATGGCGCTGGTCACCGCGCGGCTGCGTGGCGACTATCTGGCGATCATCACGCTCGGCTTCTCGGAGGTCGTGCGCCTGGTGGCCAGCAACGAGATCTGGCTCACCAACGGGACCGACGGCATCTCCGGCATCCCCGGCCCCTGGCGCGGCCGCGTGTCGCCGGACGCGTTCAACGCGATCTTCCTCGCCCTGGCCGCGCTGGCCGTCGTCGCCGCGCTGATCCTGCTCGAGCGCCTGCGGCGCGCCCCCTACGGCCGCGTGCTGCGCGCGATCCGCGATGACGATCAGGTGGCCGCCGTGGCCGGCAAGCCGGTCATGCGCTTCAAGGTCGAGGCGTTCGCGCTGAGTGCCGGCATCCTCGGCGTGGCCGGCGCGCTGTGGGGCCACTACACCTCGTTCATCGCGCCCGACGTGTTCGTGCCGCTGATCACGATCTACGTCGTGCTGGCGCTCACCGCCGGCGGCACCGGCAGCAACTGGGGCGCGGTGCTGGGCGCGTTCCTGGTCGTGTCGTTCATGGAGGGCACGCGCTTCGTCACCGGCTGGGTGCCGGGGCTCGGGCCGGTGCAGGTCGCGGCGCTGCGCGAGTCGCTGATCGGCGTGAGCCTGCTGCTGATCCTGCGCGCGCGGCCGACGGGCCTGCTGCCGGAGGCGCGCCCGCGCCTGGCCGGAGCACCGCTGGCGGAGAGCGCGCGGTGAGCCGCGCGCCCGCCGTGGACCCGCGGCCGCACCTGGCAGCGGTCGCCGCCGTCGCCACGCTGCCCGGCCAGCCGCAGGCGCTGTTCGGCGCGCTCGACGCGGCGCTGGGCGCCGTGCTGGGCCACCGCCTCTTCACCGTGCTGCGCCATCACGCCGCCACCGGCGAGTCCGAGCGTGTCTACACGACGCACCCGCGCGAGTACCCGGTCGGCGGCCGCAAGGCGCTCAATCCCACGCCGTGGACCGATCGCGTGCTCCGCGGCCAGCAGCCCTACGTGGGGCGCACGCCCGCCGACATCCGCGCCGTCTTCTTCGACCACGAGCTGATCGCCTCGCTCGGCTGCGGCTCGGTGCTCAACGTGCCGGTCGTCTGGGACGGCCGCACGCTCGGCACGCTGAACCTGCTGCACGAGGAGGGCTGGTACGACGCGGGCGACACCGGGCCCGGCCTGCTCTTCGCGGCGCTGGCGATCCCCGGCCTGCTCGCCACCGAAAGGACGCCATGAACCCATTGCCCGAGTATGAGGATCACGACGCGCTGGGACTGGCCGAGCTCGTGCGCCAGCGCAAGGTCACGCCGGCCGAGCTGCTGGAGGCGGCCATCGCGCGCGTGGACGCGCGCAATCCCGCCGTGAACGCGGTCACGATGCCGCTCTACGACGTGGCCCGGAAGGCCATCGCCGACGGCCTGCCGGCCGGGCCCTTCACCGGCGTGCCGTTCCTCATGAAGGACCTCACCGCCTCGATCGCCGGCGTGCGCATGACGCGCAGCTCGCGCTTCTTCGCCGACACGCCGCCGGCCGCCGCCGACAGCGAGCACGTCGGCCGCCTCAAGCGCGCCGGCCTCGTGATCTTCGGCCGCACGAACACCTGCGAGCTGGGACTGAGCCTGACCTGCGAGCCGCAGCTTCACGGCCCCACCCGCAACCCGTGGGATGCCTCGCGGATCTCCGGCGGCTCCAGCGGCGGCGCCGCCGCCGCGGTGGGCGCGCGCATGCTGCCAATGGCCCACGCCACCGACGGCTTCGGCTCGATCCGCGCGCCGGCGGCCTGCTGCGGGCTGGTGGGGCTCAAGCCCACGCGCGGCCGCAACACGATGGCGCCCTACGCCGGCGAAGGCCTGGGCGGCTGCTCGATCGAGCACGCGGTGACGCTCAGCGTGCGGGACTGCGCGGCGCTCCTCGACGCGACCGCCGGGGTCGGCCCCGGCGATCCCTACGTGGCGCCGCCGCCAGCGCGACCGTTCCTCGCCGAGGTGGGCGCTCCGCCCGGCCGCCTGCGCATCGCGTGGACGGCGGCGGCGCCCAACGGGGCGCCGGTCGAGGCCGAGCCGCTGCGGGTGCTGCGCGAGGCCGCCGCGCTGTGCGCCGAGCTGGGCCACGAGGTCGAGGAGGCGACGCCCGCCCTCGACGCCGCCGCCGTCGTGCCGACGTTTCTCACGCTGATCGCCGCCAACACCGTCGTCAACCTCGCCTCGCATCCGACGGCGGGCCGGCCGCCGCGCCCGGACGAGGTCGAGCGTGTGACCTCGGCGACCGCCGGGATGGGCGAGCGGCTGTCGGGCGCGGACTACGTGCGCGCCACCCAGGCCGCCCATCGCTTGGGCCGCCAGATGGCGGCCTTCCACGCGCGCTGGGACGTGCTGCTCACGCCGGGCCTGGCCACGCTGCCGCCGAAGCTCGGCTGGATCGACATGATGCTGGACGACGTGGACGAGTACTGGCGCCGCGTGTTCGCCTTCTCGCCGTTCACGGTCGGCTTCAACCTCACCGGCCAGCCGGCGATGATGCTGCCGCTTGGCGTGAGCGCCGGGCTGCCGGTGGCCGTGCAGTGCGTCGCCCGCTACGGCGACGAGGCGACGCTGTTCCGGCTGGCCGCGCAGCTGGAAGCGGCCCGGCCGTGGCGTGGCCGCCGGCCGGCGCTGGCCCGCTGACCGTCAGTCGGCGGGCCGGAAGCGGAAGCCGCCAGCGGCGCGCACGACGTAGCCCGCGCGCGGGAAGTGCGCGGGCAGGACGAGCGTGCCGCTGTCGGCGTGCGACTCGACGAAGGCTTCGCGTGTCGTGCGGGCAAGCGCGCCGTCGTGGCAGAAGCGGCTGTTCCACCGCGGCTCGGCCACCTGGATCGTGCGGTGCATGAGGTCGCCGGCGAACACGGCCCGGCCGGCCGGCGTGGTGAGGCGCACGGCGACGTGCCCGGGCGTGTGGCCGGGTGTGGGCTCGAAGGCCAGGCCGGGCGCGATCTCGTGATGGCCGTCCACCAGCGCGACGCGCCCGGCTTGCACGATCGGCATGACGCTGTCGGCGATGCAGCCGGACGGCTCGCGACCCTCGGCGGCTTCCCACTTCCAGAACTCCCACTCGGCGCCGTGCATCACGTAGCGCGCGTTGGGAAACGTCGGCACCCACCGTCCGTCCTGCAGCCGCGTGTTCCAGCCGACGTGATCCACGTGCAAGTGCGTGCATACCACGGTGTCCACCTGCCCGGGTCTCACCCCGGCCGCCGCCAGGTCGTCCAGCCACGTGCCCTGCCGCTGGTGCCACAGCGGCGACTCGGGGCGCGTCTTGCCGTTGCCCACGCCGGTGTCGATCAGGATCGTGCGGCCCGGCATCCGCACCACCCACGTCTGGATGCGGGCGCCGAGGTCGCCGGTCGCCGCGTCGTAGAAGTCCGGCTTGAGCCAGGCGTCGTGGCGGGCGATGGCCGCGGGCGTGGACTCCGGCAGCATGCTCGTCGTCGGATAGGCCGAGCGCGGGATCTCGACGACTCGCGTGACGCTGACGTCGCCGAAGGTGAACGTGCTCACCGGCCGCCTTTCACGCGGCCCACGATCTCGCCGGGGGGCGGGATGCGGCCCTCGCGCTTCTTCGAGAACACGACGCGCCCGTCCACGACGACGTCGAGGGCGCCGATGCCGCCCATGCGGATGCGCGGCCGCACCCCGGTCGCGCGGTCGATCTCGTCGGCGAGGCGCACGGCCTCGCGGCGCAGATCGGCTCAGATCACGCAGCGTTTGATGTCCACCTGCATCGCGTTCCTCCCGTGCCGCGCTCAGCGCGGCAGCATGCGCAGCAGCGGCTCCAGGTTCTTCGGATCGGGCGTGAGCGTGCCGACCCCGTGCTCGTGCACGAGCCGGACCACCGCCTCGTTGAAGGGTGTCTTGACGCCGACGCGCCAGCCCTCGCCGACGACAAAGCCGTTGAGATAGTCGATCTCGGTGCGGCGCCCGCGCATGACGTCCTGCAGCATCGAGGGTCGGCCGCCGGCCAGCTTCCTGGCGCCGGCGGCCATGTCGGCCAGCAGCCGCTCGACGTCGCGGCCGGCGGCGGCGTCCACGAAGCGGTGGGCCTCGATGCCGAAGATCGGCTCGACCTCGAAGCCGCACTTGCGCCCGACCGCGATGACCTCGGCGGCGACCTGCACGGCGATGCGCGCCGGCCCCGGCTCGGTGCGGATCTCGGCCGACCCCAGCCCGCTGAGGCCGCACAGCGGGTTGGCCATGCAGTTGACGGTCAGCTTCGACCACCGCTCGCCGAACAGGTTCGTCGTCACGACCGCCTTGGCGACGTCGCTCACGACCCCGGCCAGCCGCGCCGCCCGCTCCGTCGGGCGGCCGTCGAGCTCACCGATCTTGAAGCCGACCGTCTGGGTATCGGTGCGCATGGCGTGACCGGCCTCGTAGAGGCCGGCGCCGATCGTGATGACGCAGCCGAGCGTGCGCTCGCGGCCGGCCACCGCCGCCACCCGCTCGTCGTTCAGGCCGTTCTGGAAGTCCACGACGACGCCGTCGGGTCGGGCCAGATAGGCGAGCGCCAGCGCTGTCGCCCACTCGGTGTCGTAGGACTTGACGGCGATGAACGCGGCGTCGAAGGGCACCGTCACCTGCTGCAGCTCGTGCACGTGGATGGCCTTCACGCGCACGACGTGGTCGCCGCAGGTGCCGGACAGCCTCAGCCCGTCGCGCTTCATCGTCTCGACGTGCTCCGGCCACTGGTCGATCAGCGTCACGTCGCGGCCCGCCTTCGTCAGCATCCCACCGACCACCGATCCGATCGCGCCCGCGCCGACGATCCCGATACGCATGGCCGCCCCCTCCTTGGCTGCCCGCGGAGTGTAACACCCGCCGCGCTATTCTCTTCGCCATGACCAAGCTAGCCGAGCTGACCTATCTGGAAGCGCGACGCGTCGCCGCGGACCGCCGGTCGGTGGTGCTGCTGCCGCTGGGCGCGATCGAGCAGCACGGGCCGCATCTGCCGCTGGGCGTGGACCTGGTCGGCGCCGAGGAGCTGGCGCGCCGGATCGCGCCCCACCTGGAGCGCGGCGGCTGGCGTGTCGTGCTGGCGCCCTCGCTACCGTATGGTGTGAGCAGCCTGGCCGTCGCCTGGCCGGGGACGGTGTCGCTGTCGGTGGCCACGCAGGCGCGGCTGATCGTCGAGGTCGTGCGGGGGCTGGCGCGCCACGGCTTCCGGCGCGTCGTGCTCACGAACTACCAGGCGGATCCCGAGCACCTGCGCGCCATCGCGCGGGCGCGGCGGGCGCTGGTCCGCGCCCGCGCGCGCGTGCTCGTCGCCGGCTTCGCGCC
>DASSLH010000435.1:0-9833 GCA_035689625.1 Candidatus Methylomirabilota bacterium
GCACCAGGCCAAGGCGCGCACGTGGCTGCCGCAGCCGATCGACAAGCGGCCACCGTCGTTCTGCACCGGCTGCCCCGAGCGCCCGGTGTTCAGCGCGATGAAGATCCTCCGCATGCAGGACCCCTCGATCGGCGACACCCACGTGGCGGCCGACATCGGCTGCACGACGTTCTCCACCCAGGCGCCGTTCAACGTCGGCAACTCGGTGCTCGGCTACGGCATGGGGCTGGCGTCGGCCGGCGCGGTCGCCCCGGCCTTCGGCAAGCGGGTGATCTCGGTGATGGGTGACGGCGGCTTCTGGCACAACGGCCTCACCAACGGCGTGGCCAGCGCCGTCTACAACAAGCAGGACTCCGTGCTGGTGATCGTGGACAACAAGTACACGTCGGCGACCGGCCAGCACCACAACCCGTCCACCGGCACCAACGCGCGCAACGAGCCGACCGGGATGACGATCCCCCAGGCGCTGCGCGGCGTCGGCGTGCGCTGGATCAAGACGATCGACTCCTACGACATCGGCCACACGCTCGCCACGCTGCGGGAGGCGCTCACGACGCGGGTGCCGGGGCTGAAGGTCATCATCGCTCAGGGCGAGTGCATGCTCGAGCGCCAGCGGCGCCTCAAGCCGCTGCAGCGCCGGCAGGCCGCCGCCGGCCAGACGGTGGTGCAGCCGCAGTTCGGCGTGGATCCCGACGTGTGCACCGGCGACCACTCGTGCATGCGGCTCAACGGCTGCCCCTCGCTCACGCTGCGCGACAGCCCCGATCCGCTGCGCGAGGACCCGATCGCGCACGTGGACGCCTCCTGCGTGGGCTGCGGCGTCTGCGGCGAGGTGGCCCACGCCGCCGTGCTGTGCCCGTCCTTCTACGAGGTGCGCACGATCGTGAATCCAGGGCCGTGGACGCGGTGGCTGGCGCGGGCGCGCGCGGCGGTGATCGCCCGGCTCGCCGGCCCGTGAACGAACTCGACGGCGGCGCGCGCATCCTCTCGCTGCTGGTTCCCGCCGTCGGCGGGCAGGGCGGCGGCGTGCTCTCGGAGTGGATCGTGGACGCCGCACTGCTCGACGGCCTCGCCGTGCATGGCACCTCGATCCCCGGCGTCGCCCAGCGCACCGGCTCGACCACCTATTACGTCGAGCTGTTCACGGAGCGCGGCGCTGACGAGCCGGCGTTCTCGCTCTACCCGGTCCCCGGCGAGCTGGACGTGCTGGTGGCGCCGGAGTTCCTCGAGGTCGGGCGGATGATCGAGCTGGGCTTCGTGTCGCCCGCGCGCACGACCGTGATCGCCTCCACCCACCGCCTGCTGTCCATCCACGAGAAGATCGCCACCGGCCGCGCGATCTATCCCCAGGCCGATCTGCAGCGCGCCGCCGAGTCCGCCTCGCGGCGGCTGCTCGCCTTCGACGCCCTCGCGCTGGCGCGCGAGCACGGCACCGAGCCGAACGCGATCCTGCTCGGCGCGCTGGCCGGCGCCGGCGTCGTGCCGATCTCCCAGCCGGCGTTCCGCAAGGCGATCGAGTCCAAGGGCGTCGCGGTGAAGTCCAATCTCGCCGGCTTCGACCTCGGCCTCGCGCTCGCCTCGCGCTCGAGCGCCGCCGGCAGCGCGGCGGCGGCCACGGCGGCCCCGACCGGAACCCAGACCAGCGGGTTTGGGGTTCCGGCCGGGGCCGCCGCGTCCACCGCCACGCTGCCGGCTGACATCCGAACCGAAGTCGAGCAGATGCCGCGCGAGATCCGGGAGATCGCGGTGCACGGCGTGGCGAAGCTGGTGGACTATCAGGACGTGCCGTACGCGCGAAAGTATTTGCGCGATCTGCGGCCGTTCGTTGCCGAGGCGGGCGCCTCGGCGGCGCACCTGGAGACGGCGCGGGCGGTGGCGCGCTACCTGGCGCTGTGGATGACATACGAGGACGCCGTCCGGGTGGCGGACCTCAAGACGCGCGCGAGCCGCTTCGCACGCATCCGGGCGGGCGTCAAGGACCCGGGCGCGGTCGTCGTCGTCACCGACTTCCTCAAGCCCGATCTCGACGAGATCTGGGGCGTGCTGCCGGACCGGCTGGTGCGCCCGTTCGCCCGCTGGGCCCAGCGGCGCTGGCCGCACGGCCGTCCCACGCTCGGGCAGCACGTGCGCACCACGACCGTCAGCGGCTTCCTGCGCGTCTGGATGCTGGCGCGGCTCAAGCGCTGGCGGCCGATCTCCTACCGTGCGCGCGAGGAGCACGCGCGCATCGCCGGCTGGCTGGACGCCGTGCGCGCCTGCGCGGCGCGCGACCCGGCGCTGGCGGCCGAGGTGGCGCGCAGCGCCCAGGTGGTGAAGGGCTACGGTGACGTGCGCCGGCGCACGCTGGCGCTGCAGGGGCAGCTCGTCGCCGCCGTGCTGACGGCCGCCGACCTCCAGGCGCGCCGCGGCGACGGCTTCGCAGTGGCGACGGCGCTGGCGGCAAGGCTGCGGGCGCTCATGCTGTCCGGGCCGGAGGCCGAGGCGCGGATCCCGTCCGTGACGAGCGCCACGCTCGCGCGGCTGGAGGCCGGCGACGTGGCGGGCGCGCTGGCGAGCGTCTGACCTTACTGCCGGCTCACGTCCAGGTCGAGTCCCAGCCGCTCCAGCGTCATGCAGGGATCGCGCGCGTAGTCGACCGCCGCCACGACCGGCGAGCGCCGGGTCACCTCACGCATGCGATAGGCGCACGCGACGCCCTGCCATACCCGGGCTTGCTTGCGCTGCTCGTAGCCCCAGGCCATGGGCAGCACGATCAAGCCGATGAGCGTCAGGATGCCGAGCATCTTGAGCACCATCTCGATCTCGGATCGGAAGAACCGCATGGTGACCAACCCCTCCGGTGCGGGTACGGATAGCATTTCCCCTGCCACACCGGCTGCCGCCGAACCGCGCGTCGCGCTGAACCCGCGCGCGCGGCGCGGAAAGGGAGTCGATGGAAAGCGGTCTCCAGATTGTCCAACTTCTTTCCGGCGTTACACGGCTGACGCCGGGCTCAGGGACGCCGGCTGAGGCGCTGGACGAGCTCGCCGAGGCGCTTGGCCTCGGCGTTGGCGAGGTGCACGAACGAGAAGGCGGTGGCGTCGCGCTCGACGCGCACCACCAGGGAGATGACCTCGACGGCGGAGGCGCCGTCGGGCGGCGTGAACAGCAGCTTGACGGCCGAGCCCTCGCCCAGCCGGGCGTCCGAGCGCACCTTGATGCCGGTCGCGGACAGCTCGGTGCACACGCCATCCCACGCCGTGCCCTTGTACTCCACCACGCGCACCGGAAAGCCGATCGGCACGCGCGGGCCGCGCCGGCGCTCGGCCTGGCGGGCGCTTTCGCGGCGCCGGGTGAGCGCGTGCGGCTCCAGGAACGTGAGCACGTCGTTCAGGCGCTCGAGCGGCACCGGCTTGCCGACGAAGTCCAGCGCGCCCAGGCGCAGGCACTCGCGGGCCTGGCTCTCGGTGGCGACGCCGGAGATGGCGACGATCGGCAGGGCGGCCTCGCGCACGGGGCGCAGCTGCAGGAAGTCGAGGCCGCTCATGCCGGGCAGGTTGATGTCCAGGATGATCGCATCGGGCCGCTGACGCTCGAGGGTGCCGAGCGCAGCTTCGGCGCTGCGGACCACGACGGCGTCGTGTCCGAGCTCGGCGAGGAAGTCGCGAAAGACCTCGCCGAGGGACTCCTCATCCTCGACGACGAGCACTCGCATGAGTCGCCGGCGAGTCTAGCACGGACGGCGCGGCCTCGGCGGCGCCGAAGAAGGCGCGCCAGAAGTCGCGGGCGACGCTGCGCGCCGTGTCGCCGCCGAGCAGCCGGCCGGCGTCGAAGCGATGGTACGCCCGGTAGGCGAAGCTGTAGAACAGCACGATCGAGTGCGGCGTGTACTCGCCGTTGAAGGCCAGGTCCAGCGCCAGGTGCATGAGGCCGCCGCCGACGTAGCCCAGCAGCCACGGGTTCGCCGTGCTCCAGGCCAGCGCCACCAGCACCGTGAACAGCTCCCACGAGTGCAGCGCGAGCACCGTGCGGCGCACGCGCCCTTCCAGGTAGTAGCGCAGGAACGCCCCCGGGCGGAGGTCGCGCTGGCGCTCGACCACGACGTAGTCCACCGCGTGGTCCACGTCGATGCAGAAGCCGCCGGCCGCGAGGCCGAGCACCAGCGGCGCGCTCTCGGTGGCGGCGGCCGCGGCTGCGCACACCGCCAAGGTCGTGACGAGATGACCGCCAGGGCTCATGACTGATGTCCTCGAACGGAGGCAATCGGCGTGCCGTGCGCGCGCCGGGCAGCGCCCGCCTCACATTGAGTATCCGACTGCAGCATTGCGGCGGTGGTCTGACCACCGTATACTCGCGTCTTGGACGTCGACGGATCGGGAAGGAGAATTCTGTGTCCGGGTACATGCCCGTCGCGATCTTCGCCGCGCTGATCCTCGGCTTCGGCGTCGTGTCGCTGGCGACGGCGTGGCTGCTGCGTCCGAGCCGCCCGGACCCGGTGAAGCTCGCCAACTACGAGTGCGGCGCCGAGCCGATCGGCTCCGCCTGGGTGCAGTTCCCGGTCGGGTTCTACCTCGTCGCGCTGGTCTTCATCGTCTTCGACGCGCTCGCGGTCTTCCTGTTCCCGTGGGTGCTCGTGCTGCGCGCGGCCGGGCTGCCGGCCTTCTGGGTGATGGCCGCCTTCGTCGGCATCATCGGGCTGGGCTGGCTGTACGCCTACCGTGAAGGAGTGCTGGAGTGGAAGTGAAGCCGCCGGTTCCCCGGATTCCGGCGCCGGTGTGGAGCGAGTTCAAGGATCTCCAGGAGTGGGAGAAGTACCACCAGGAGCGCGCCGACAACGACAAGACCTCGGAGGCGCTGACCTCGATCGCCGACGCGATCCAGCACTTCCCGGGCGGCTGGATCGTCACCACGTCCACCGAGAAGATCTTCAACTGGGCGCGGAAGTCGTCCATCTGGCCGGTCACGTTCGGCCTGGCCTGCTGCGCGATCGAGATGATGGCGACGTTCGCCTCGCGCTTCGACGTCGAGCGCTTCGGCATGGTGCCGTGGGCGTCGCCCCGGCACTCCGACCTCATGATCGTCTCGGGCACGGTGACCATCAAGATGGCGCCGATGCTCAAGCGCATCTACGACCAGATGCCGGATCCCAAGTGGGTCGTGTCCATGGGCTCCTGCGCGAACTCCGGCGGGCCGTTCCGCCACGGCTACCACGTCGTCAAGGGCGTGGACCGGGTGGTGCCGGTGGACGTCTACGTGCCCGGCTGCCCCCCGACACCCGACTCGCTGATGTACGGCCTGCTCAAGCTGCAGGAGCAGGTGGCGCACTTCTCGAAGACCGGCGCGCGTCCCGCCCCCGTCGAATCGACGTGAGCACGCCGACCCCCGCCAGCGCCGCCGCCCAGATCCAGGAGCGCTTCGGACTCGCCGCCACCGTGGCCGGCGCCGAGCTGGGCGTGACACTGCCCCGCGAGCGCTGGCAGGAATTCGCGCGCTTCGCCAAGGACACGCTGGGCTGCCGCTACTTCAACTGGCTGACGGCCGTCGACTACAAGGAGCAGGGGCTGGAGGTGCTGGCCCGGCTGGACAACGTCGAGCAGCCGCTGGCGCTGACGATGCGCACGCGGCTGGCGGCCGGCGAGACGCAGTGCCCGACGCTGACCGGCGTCTTCCGCGGCGCCGACTGGATGGAGCGCGAGTGCTACGACATGTTCGGCGTGCGCTTCGAGGGCCATCCCGACCTGCGCCGCATCCTGCTCGGCCAGGACTGGGAAGGCCATCCGCTGCGCAAGGACTACGCCGTGGACACGCCGCAGGCGCCGTACCGGTAGGAGGACCGCGATGATCTACGAGCTGCGCACGTACACGCTGGCGCCAGGCAAGCAGGGTGAGTACCTCAAGCTCAACGCCGAGGTCGGGCGCAAGATCCGCGGCGACACCTACGGCAAGTTCGAGGGCGGCTGGACGACCGAGTTCGGCATGCTCAACCAGTACGTGCACCTGTGGAGCTATCCCA
This sequence comes from Candidatus Methylomirabilota bacterium, assembly GCA_035689625.1. GTDB lineage: Bacteria > Methylomirabilota > Methylomirabilia > Rokubacteriales > CSP1-6 > AR5. The sequence goes on from DASSLH010000435.1 coordinate 5,993, forward strand.
GCCTCGACGAGCGCGAGCGGCTGCGCGGCGGGCTGGCCCAGAACGAGGGGTGGACGAAGGAGTACCTGCCGAAGATCCGCCCGCTGATCCTGGCCCAGGAGAACAAGATCCTGTCCGCCGTCACGCCCTTCAAGCCGCCGGCGGACGGCGGCCACGTCTACGAGCTGCGCTGGTATCGCGCCCAGGTCGGCAAGCTGGCCGAGTGGCTGGCGCTGGCCAGGGGCGTGCTGCCCAGCCGCGAGAAGTACTCGCGCAACGTCTGCTACTGGCAGACCGAGGCCGGCCAGCTCAACGAGGCCGTGCACCTCTGGGTCTACAAGGACCTCAACGAGCGCGCGGCCGCCCGCGCGAAGGCGCTGGCCGATCCGGAGTGGCAGGCGTTCCTCGGCAAGGCGCTGCCGCTGCTGGTGAGCATGCAGGCGGTGGTGCTCATCCCCACACCGGCCTCGCCGCTGAAATAACGCATGGCCGACGCCGAAGCGCGGCACGTCGTCGAGATCGGCTACGGGGGCAACGAGCGCCTCGTCATGAACATGGGGCCGCAGCACCCGTCCGCCCATGGCGTGTTCCGCGCGATCCTCACCCTCGAGGGCGAGACCGTCATCGCCGTCGACGCGGTCATCGGCTACCTGCATCGCTGCCACGAGAAGCTGGCCGAGAACCTGACCTACGTGCAGTACCCGAGCATCGCCTCCAAGACCGACTACGTGGCCGCCATGACGGCCGAGCTGACGTACGTGTCGGCGGTGGAAAAGGTCGGCAAGATCGACGTCCCCAGGCGCGCGCAGTACCTGCGCGTGCTGGTGGCCGAGCTGCAGCGCATCGCCTCGCACTGCCTGTGGCTCGGGACGTGGTGCATGGACATGGGCGGCGCGCTGGGCGGCGGCGCCACCGTGTTCCTGTACGCGATCCGCGAGCGCGAGATGATCCTCGACCTCTTCGAGGCGCTCACCGGCGCCCGGCTCCTGTACGGCTTCCACCAGGTGGGCGGCGTGCGCTACGACCTGCCGGCCGGCTGGACGGAGCAGTGCCGGCGGACGATGGACTTCGTCGCCGGTCGCATCGACGAGTACGAGGCGATGCTGGAGGACAACGCGTTCTTCCTCGTGCGCGCGCAGGGCGTCGGCGTGATCTCCCGCGACCTCGCGCTCGACGTCGGCGTGTGCGGCCCGCTCATCCGCGGCTCCGGCATCGGCTACGACGTGCGGCGCACCGAGCCGTACTCGTCCTACGGCGACTTCGACTTCAAGGTTCCGGTGGAGATGGCCGGCGACTGCTACGCGCGCTACCGCGTGCGGATGGTGGAGTTCCGCGAGTCCATCAAGATCGTGCGCCAGGTGCTGGACGGCCTGCCGGAGGGGCCGATCTCCTCGCGGCCGGGCGTGAAGTCGGTCGGGCAGGTGCGCATCCCCAAGGGCGAGGGCTACACCCGTATCGAGGGCGCGCGCGGCGAGCTCGGCTGCTACCTGGTGGCCGACGGCGGCGCCAAGCCGTACCGACTGAAGTGGCGCGGTGCCTCGTTCTCCAACCTGGCGGTGCTGCCGCACATCATCCCCGGCTGCAAGATCGCCGACGTGGTGGCGATCATGGGCTCGGTGGACCCGGTCTTCGGCGAGGTGGACCGCTAGCATGCCGCCGCTCGTCCACCACGTGCTGGCCGGGGCCATCCTGCTCGGCGCCCTCGTGGGCCTCGTGAGCTACGTCACGCTGCTCGAGCGCAAGTTCGCCGCCCGTATGCAGTCGCGCATCGGCCCCTACTACGTGGGCTGGCCCCACGGCTGGCTGCAGCCGATCGCCGACGGCATCAAGCTCGCGCTCAAGGAGGACGTCGTTCCCGACGCGGCTGACCGCTGGGTCTACAACCTGGCACCGCTGGCGTTCCTGGTGCCGTGCGTGCTGATCTTCGCGACGATCCCGTTCGCGCCGGGCCTGGGCGTGGCCGACCTCAACATCGGCGTGCTCTTCTTCCTGGCGGTGTCCTCGCTGGAGATCGTCGGCCTGTTCATGGGCGGCTGGGGCTCCAACAACAAGTACGCGCTGATCAGCGCCATGCGGGCGGTGAACCAGATCATCTCCTACGACCTGCCGTTCATCTTCGCCGCGCTGGTGCCGGTGGTGCTGACCGGCTCGCTGCGGCTGTCGGCGATCGTGGAGGCGCAGCGCGGCCTCTTCGGCTGGCACGTCTTCGCCTTCGGCGTCATCGGCCCGCTGGCGTTCCTGGCGTTCCTGGTGGCCACGCTGGCCGCCGAGAACCGCGTGCCGTTCGACATCCTGGAGGCCGAGTCCGAGCTGGTGGCGGGCTTCCGCGTCGAGTACAGCGGCATGAAGTTCGCGCTGATCCAGCTGGCCGAGTACGCCCACATGATCGGGACCTCGTTCCTCGGCGCGCTGCTGTTCCTGGGCGGCTGGCTGGGGCCGGGCTCCCAGCACGTCCTGGTCGGCGCGCTCTGGTTCCTGCTCAAGGCGATGGTCGTCTTCCTGGTGGTGACCTGGGTGCGGTGGTCGTTCGTGCGCATCCGCGTGGACCAGATCCTGGCCATCTCCTGGAAGCTGCTGCTGCCGCTCACGCTCGTGCTGCTGATGGCGACGGCCTTCGTGGTCGCGCTGCGGGGCGCTGCCGGTGCGTGACGGCGCGTCGTTCCTCGGCGAGACCTGGCAGCTCGTCGGCGCCGTGCGGCGCGCCATGGCCGTGACGCTGCGCAACCTGTTCCGGCGGCCGGTGACCGTGCAGTACCCGACCGTCAAGCGCGTCTACCCCGACCGCTTCCGCGGCATCCTCGCGCTGACCTACGACAGGGAGACGGGCGAGGAGAACTGCATCGGCTGCCGGCTGTGCGAGATGATCTGCCCGCCGCAGGTCATCAAGGTCGAGATGCTCAAGGCCGAGAAGCGGAACTTCGCCAGGACGTTCACGCTGGAGCTGTACTCCTGCGAGTTCTGCGAGCTCTGCGTGCAGGTCTGCCCGACCGACGCGATCATCATGCTGAAGACGTTCGACCTGGCCACCGCCGATCGCCGCGAGCTGTTGCTGGACAAGGACCGGCTGCACGCGCTGGGCCTGCAGCACCAGCCCTCGTGGGCGACCGGCAACCGGCTGCGCGACATGCAGGCGCCGCCGACGCCGGCGAAGGCCGAGGCCAAGGCCGAGGGCGCCGCCGCCGCGGCCGGGGGGAAGACGGAAGCCAAGGAGCCCGCCGAGTGACCGCCGAGGCGGTGGCGTTCGCGGGAGTGGCCGTGGTGCTGCTCGGCTCGAGCCTCGTCGTCGTCCTCACGCCCAACCTGTTCCACGCGGTCCTGGCCCTGGCCGCGGCCCTGGTCGCCACCGGCGGCGTCTTCCTCCTCCTCGACGCCGCCTTCCTGTTCGGCGTGCAGCTGTTGCTCTACGCCGGCGGCGTCGTGACCGTCGTCGTCTTCGCGATCATGCTCACCGAGCGCCTGGTCGGCGACTCCATCCGGCACGCCAGCCGCTACGTCGTCAACGGCGCGGTGCTGAGCGCCGCGGTCTTCATCGGCATCCTGGGCTTCCTCGTGCAGGCCGGGCGGCCGGGCCCGCGGCCGGCGTGGCCCATCGACGTCACCGCCGCGCTGGGCCGCGCGCTGGTCGGCGCCTACGCGCTGCCGCTCGAGCTGCTCGGCGTGCTGCTGGTGCTGGCGCTGCTGGGCGCGCTCTACTTCGCGCGGAGCGAGGGCTGATGCCGCTGACCGCCTATCTCGCGCTGGCGGCCGCCGTGTTCGCCATCGGCCTGTTCGGCGTGCTCACCCGCCGGAACGCGATCGGCATCCTGCTCGGCATCGAGCTGATGCTCAACGCGGTCAACATCAACCTGGTCGCCTTCGCGCG
>DASSLH010000436.1:0-9639 GCA_035689625.1 Candidatus Methylomirabilota bacterium
GGAAGGCGATGAGGTTCTCGCCGAGGAGACGGAACTGTTTGGGCGCGCCGTCGGCGACAAGCGAGGCCGAGCGCAAGGCCGGCGTCCAGCATTCGCGCAGCATCTCGCCCATCGGCGTGCCCGGCCCGACGCGCGTGATCCGCTCGTTCTCTTCCTTCGACAGCATGCGGTACCCTCCCTCAACCATCGCGATTTTATCCGCTAGATTGGGCGTATGTCCAAAGCCGATATTCTGATCCGCGGCGGCGAGGTCATCGACGGCACCGGCGCGCCGGGACGCGACGCCGACGTGGTGATCGCCGGTGGGCGCGTGACGGCCGTCGAGCCGCGCTCGGCCCGCGCGGCCCGGCGCGTGCTGGACGCGCGCGGCCTCGCCGTCGCGCCCGGCTTCATCGACATCCACACGCACTCGGACTTCACGCTGCCGCTCAACCCGCGCGCGGAGTCCAAGATCCGCCAGGGTGTCACGCTGGAGGTCACCGGCAACTGCGGCTTCTCGGTGGCGCCGGCGCTGCCCGGCCGCGCGGCGATGCTGCGAGAGTACCTGGCCTCGAGCGCGCCGTGGCTGCCGTTCCGCGAGAGCAGCTTCGCCGACTACGTCGCCGCCTTTCCGCCGACGTCGGTGAACGTCATCACCCAGGTCGGCCATCACACGCTGCGCCTGATGACGGCGGGCATGGCGGCGCGCGCCGTCTCGGCCGACGAGCTCGCCGCGATGGAGCGCCTGCTCGGCGAGGCGCTGGCGGCCGGCGCCTGGGGACTCTCGTCGGGCCTCTTCACCGCGCCCGGCTGCTACGCCGACGCCGCCGAGATCCTGGCCCTGGGCCGCGTGCTGGCGCGCCACGGCGCGGCCTACGCCACGCACGTGCGCGACGAGGCCAACCACGTGCACGCCGCCGTGGACGAGGCGATCGCCGTCGCCGAGGCCACCGGCGTGCACGTGCAGATCGCCCACCTCAAGCTCTCCGGCCACGACCACTGGGGCGGCGCCGGCGCGCTGATCGAGCGGATCGCGGCCGCGCGGCGGCGCGGGCTGCCGGTGGACGTCGACGCCTACCCGTACGACACGGCGACGAACCCGCTGCGCAACCTGCTCCCGCGCTTCGTCATGGAGGGCGGGATCCCGGCGATGCTCGAGCGCCTCGGCCGCGCCGAGGTGCGGGCCCGGCTGCGGGCGGACATCGCGCGCGAGGGGCTCACCAACTTCGGCCGCATCCCGTCGTGGGACGTCGTGCGCATCGCGGTCGCCCCCCACCTGCCCGAGGAGGCCGGCCACACGCTCGGCGAGATCGCGCGCCGGCGCGGCGTGGACCCGCTCGACGCCGTGTGCGACTTCATCGTGGCCGATCGCGGCGAGACACGGATCCTGATCACGTCCATGGCGGAGACGGACGTGCGCGCGATCACGCGGACGCCGTGGGTGCTGGTCGGCTCCGACGGCAACGCCCTGGCGGCCAGCGGCGTGACGGGCCAGGGCAAGCCGCACCCGCGCTACTACGGCACCCACGCGCGCGTGCTCGGCGCCTGCGTGCGCGACCTCGGCCTGCTCACGCTGCCGGCCGCCGTCCACAAGATGACCGGCGCCTCCGCGCACGCACTCGGCCTGCGCGACCGCGGCGTGCTGCGCGCGGGCGCCTGGGCCGACGTGACCGTCTTCGACCCCGCCCGCGTCGCCGAGCGTGCGACCTACGAGGATCCGCACCAGTACGCGACCGGCGTGCCGCTCGTGGTCGTCAACGGGCAGGTCGTGATCGAGGGTGGCGAGCACACCGGCGCACTGCCGGGACGGGTGCTGCGGCGGCCGGACGGACGAGCCCGAGCACGCGGGGGATCGGCGGTGTAGAATCCGGGGCCCGGAGGCCGATCGCAGCCACAACCCGTCACTGCAGCACCGAGGTAAGGACCATGACGACGACGCGCCGCTGGCCACACTCCGTCCAGGTCACGTCCACCCGCACCGCGCTGGCCATCCTCGGCTCGCTCCTGCTCCTGACCGCCGCGCCGGCCGCGGCCACCATGCCGAGTTGCACGGTCGCCGCGCTGTCGGCGCTGGACGTGCCGCACATGACCATCACGTCCGCCACGGACGTGGCCGCCACGCCGACGACGCCCGAGTACTGCGACGTGCACGGCTCGGTGATGACGACCGGTGGCGGCGCCCAGCCGGGCTCGGCGGGGTTCGAGATCAAGCTGCCCGCCGCGTGGAGCAACGGCTTTCTCTTCTTCGGGACCGGCGGCCTGGCCGGGGTGCTCAGCCCGTCGGCCAACCCCGTCGACGTTGCCTCGTCGCTCGGCCAGGGCTACGCGACGGTCGTGACCGACACCGGTCACGTCGGGCAGGGCGGCTTCCCGGGCGACCCGATCGGCCCGGTCACCGACGCCCGGTGGGCGCTCAAGGCGCCCGGCGTCCCCGACACCCCGAAGGTCACCGACTACTACTTCCGCGCCGTGCACGCGGTGACGGAGTCCGCCAAGCACCTCGTCCAGTCATTCTACGGCGGGCAGATCAACCGCGCGTACTTCGACGGCTGCTCGAACGGCGGACGCATGGCGTTCGTGCAGGCCACCCACTATCCGAACGACTACGACGGCATCATCGCCGGCGCGCCGTTCATGGACATCCGCGTCATCATCGGCGGGACGAAGAACTACAAGCAGCTCCTGAGCCCGGCCACCTTCGTTCCGTCCGCCAAGCTGCCGGCGGTCGATGCGGCGGTCTACGCCAGCTGCGACGCCGCCGACGGCGTGACGGACGGGCTCGTCCAGAACCCGGCGGCGTGCGCGTTCGATCCCGAGACGCTGGTGCCGGCCGTGCTGAGCCCGGGCCAGGCCGACTCGCTCCGGACCTACTTCAGCGCGACGCGCGACACTCGCGGCGGCCTCGTCTACAACGGCGCCTCGGTGACGGACCTGGACAGCGGCGGCGGCATGGACCTGTGGGCGACCGGGCTCTTCGTGCCGGCGCCGTTCGACTTCAGCGCCAACGAGCCGTGGGGCGACTCCGGCTTCCTCCCGGCGCCGCTCACCTGGCAGTTCGTCGATCACATCATGAAGTACCTCGTGCAGCGCGATCCGACGTTCGACATCCGCGACTTCGACGTCAGCACCGAGGGCATCGTGGGGGACCAGGCGCTGGCGCTCTTCGACAACCGGACGGAGGCCGGCGACGGCGACATTCCGGCCGACCTGCTGCAGTTCATCAAGAAGGGCAAGAAGCTGCTGATCTACCACGGCTACAGCGACCCGGCGCTGACGCCGTTCCGCACGATCACGTACTACCGCGACCTGGCGGAGCTCGCCGGCGGCTACGGCGAGCTTCAAGACAGCGTGCGCCTGTTCATGGTGCCGGGGATGCAGCACTGCGGCGGCGGGCCGGGCCCGAACACGTTCGACACGCTGACCCCGCTCGACAACTGGGTGCGCAACGGGCAGGCGCCGGACGGGATCGTTGCCTCGCATCCCTCGGGGCGCACGATGCCGCTCTGCAAGTTCCCGGAGATGGCTCACTACGACGGCGTCGGGCCCGTGACCGACGCGGCGAGCTGGAGCTGCCCGAGCAATCAGGATCTGCTGACCGTCGGGCCGAACGGCGCCGAGGCCGGGCTCTAGGCGGGGCGCGGCGGAGCGAGGCCGGCGATCAGAGGATCACGTCGCGGACGGACGTGATCAGCACGCAGGTGCAGCCGGTCTCGCTCCAGACGCGATGATCCGTGGTGCCGGCCTCGGCGACGTTGTAGTCGCCGGGGTGCAGCGTGCGCTCGCCGATCACCAGCTCGCCGTCGAGCAGGTGCAGCTCCTCGAGCCCGGCGTGGCGGTGCGGCGGATAGGCGGTGCCGGGGGCGAGGCGCACCAGCATGCTGACGCGGTCCCGCTCGGGGTCGGTCGCGAGCAGCTTGCAGGAGATCCCCGGTGCCGCCTCCTTCCACTCCGGCTCCGTCCACTGCGGCGCCGGCGTCACCGGCGCGCCGCCGGTCTCCGCGGCGATGCGCTGCGCGAGACGGTTCCACAGCGCCGGCGAGGGACGCACGCCGTCGGACGGCCAGGCCGTGAAGGCGCTGACGACCGGCCGCAGCGTCTCCAGCTGGTGCCGGCACTCGGCGCAGGCGCCGATGTGTGCGCCGACGGCGGCGGCCTCGTCGGCCCCGAGCGCCTGGAGGACGTAGAGGCACACCTGCTCCGTGTGCTCCGGCCGGTGCTGGTGGTCGGGCACCAGGCTCATGGCTCGGTCACGCTGCCGGCGAGCGCCTGGCGCAGCTTCAGCAGCCCGGCGCGGATGCGTGTCTTGACCGTTCCCAGTGGCTGCTGCAGCCGGGCCGCCACCTCGCTGTACGTGAGCTGGGCGAAGAAGGCGGTCTCGATGAGCTCTCGCTCCTGCGGCGTGAGGACCGCCAGCGCCTCGCGCAGGCGGCGGCCCTGCTCCTCGCGCGCGCAGCGCTCCAGCGGATCGCTCGCCGCCGCCGGCGGCAGCGGATTCTCGACCCGCGCGTTCACGCGCTTCTTGCGCTGCTCGAAGCGCAGCCGATCGATGGCCCGGGACCGGGCCTGGTTCATGATCCAGCCGAGCACCGAGCCGGCGGCCGGATCGTACGTCGCCGCGCGCCGCCACACGTCGTGAAACACGTCGAGGACCACTTCGTCGGCGGTTTCCCGGCTGCTGGTGATCCGCAGGCTCAGGGTGAACACGAGCCGATGCGTGCGCTCGTAGAGCGCATACAGCGCCTGCTGGTCTCCCGCGGCGATCGCCTGGACGAGCCCGGCCCATTCCTTCTCGGGGACCGGGATCGACGCCGTGTCGGCATACAGCAGATCGCCGAGGGTGCCCGTTGCGCCATCGTGCGCGTCCTGACCGGGACGGCGGGCCGCACCCACAGTGATGTCAGCATGCCGACGACGGTGGGGGCCGTCAAGGGGTCGAGCCCGCGCGCCACGTCTCCCGCTCGTCGCAGGCGTCGTCGGACGCCCGCTCCCGCGCCTCGCGGCGCTGCACCTGCAACAGCGTGCAGGTGGCGATGTGCTCCAGGATCAGGGGGGTCAGGTCCGCCCGGCACACCGGGCAGAGGTCGCGCTTGCCCAGGAACAGGTCCGCGCCGAGCCGGTCGAACGTCACCGCCTCCGAGCAGCGGGGACAGACGGCGACGGGATGATCGTTGCAGTGCATCATGAGCACCGCTCGCTGCACGGGTATCAGCATGAGGGACACTCGCTCCTGACCAATACAACGTCAGATCGGCCGGCCCGGATTGGGCCTGCTACAATCCGCTCGCCGTGGCCGGCGTCATCGCGCGCGAGGATCCGTCCCTGTTCACCGCGCTCTCGGCGCTCGCGGCCGACGCGCGGCTGGTGTTCTTCGCGGGGCTGCCGGGCACCGGCAAGAGCCTGCTGATCCACCAGCTCGCCGAGCTCGCCCACGCGCGCGGCCGGACCATCCACCTGCTGCAGTGGGACGTCGCGCGGCCGGCGTTCGAGGACAGCCCGGCCGGACGCGGCTACCCGATGGAGCGCGGCGTCACCCACGGCGTCATCCGCCTGGCGGTCGGGCGCTGGGCTCGCGCCGCCGTCGGCCGCTGGCACGTCGCGCATCCCGGCTTCGACCACCTGCTGATCGGCGAGACGCCGTTCATCGGCCATCGCCTCGTGGAGCTGGCGCGGCCGGCCGGCGACGAGGCGGAGAAGGCGCTGGCCGGCGCCTGGACGCGCTTCGTGATCCCGGTGCCCTCGCGCGTCCTGCGGGCGCACCTGGAGGCCGAGCGGGCGCGGCGGGCGCGCGAGCCGCGGCACCCCCGCGAGCGCGAGGACGCCTCGCCGGCGCTGCTGGCCGATCTCTGGCGCCAGCTGGCCGGTGCCGACATCCCGTACGATCCGGCCATCTACCAGCGCACGTACGAGCGCCTGCTGGTCCGCCGCCACGCGGTCGCGCTGCCCCTCGACCGGCGGCTGCCGACCGCCGGCATGTCGGTGTACGACCTCGCGATGCCCACGGCCGACCTGCTGCCGTCGGAGGACGAGGTCTCGCGCGCGATCCGCGACGTCGAGGCGGAGCACGGCGATCCCGCGGGGCTGCAGCGCGCGCTCGACTCCTGGCACCGCGCGCCGCGGGCGGCGCGACAGCGATGACAACGCTGCGCGTCGGGCTGGTGGGCTCGCGCTTCGCCGCCCACCTGCACCTGCTCGCCTACCGGCGCGTGTACGGCCTCGACGTGCGCCTGGCCGGCGTGACGTCGCCGACCGCCGAGCGGCGGCAGGCGCTGGCGCGCGAGAGCGGCGCCACTGCGTACGCGAGCCTGGCCGCCATGCTGCCGCACGTGGACGTCGTCGACGTGTGCGCGCCGCCGGCGGCCCACGAGCCGGTGGCGCTGGAGGCGATCGAGGCCGGCAAGCACGTGCTGATCGAGAAGCCGTTCACCGGCGCCTTCGGCGACGGCGGCAAGGAGCGCCTGCTCGAGGACGCGCTGGGCAGCGCCGGCCGCATCGTGCGGGCAGCCCGCCGGCGCGGCGTCGTGCTCGGCTACGCCGAGAACTGGATCTACGCGCCGGCCGTGCAGAAGGAGCGCGAGATCGTCGAGAAGACGGGCGCCCAGATCCTCTGGATGCTCGGCGGCGAGTCGCACAGCGGCTCGCACTCCCCGGTGTACGGCATCTGGCGGCACGCCGGCGGCGGCTCGCTGGTCGGCAAGGGCTGCCATCCGCTGACGGCGTGCCTCTACCTCAAGCAGGTCGAGGGCCGCGCCCGTGACGGTCACCCCATCCGGCCGGCGTCGGTCTCCTGTCGCGTGCACGAGATCACGCGGCTGCCCGGCTTCCGTGACCGCGGCTTCCTGCGCACCGACTACGAGGACGTCGAGGACTACAGCGCCCTGCACGTGACGTTCGACGACGGCACCGTGGCCGACGTCTTCGCCACCGAGCTGGTGCTGGGCGGCGTGCACAACTGGCTGGAGGTCTTCGCCAACAACCACCGGACGACGTGCCGGCTGAACCCGGTCAACCTGCTCGACACCTACAATCCCGAGGCCGCGCAGCTCCGCGACGTGTACGTCGTGGAGAAGATCGGCACCAAGGAGGGCTGGAGCCATCCGGCCGCCGACGAGGAGTGGCAGCAGGGCTTCTACGCCGAGATCCAGGACTTCCTGGAGTGCTGCGCGAGCGGACGGCCGCCGCAGGCCGGCGGGCTGGCCGCCCACGACACCGTGGCGACGCTCTACGCCGGCTACCTCTCCGCCGAGCGACACGGCCAGGACACGCCGGTGCCGGTAGCCTCGCTGGCGGAGGTAGAATGACCGCCGCGCGCCCATGAAGATCAGCGTCGAGTTTCCCAGCGTCTCCTACCGCGAGGGCACCGCCGCCGTCCTGCGCCTGGCCCGCGCCATCGAGGACATCGGCTTCGACCATCTCGACGTCTTCGATCACGTCGTCATGGGCTTCCCGGTGGAGGGCCGGCCGGCGGGTCCCTACCACGCCGGCATGCCGATCCTGGAAGCGCTGGTGACGCTGGGCGCGATCGCGGTCGTCACCTCGCGCATCAAGCTCGGCACCGAGGTGCTGGTGCTGCCCCAGCGCGAGCCGACGCTGGTCGCCAAGCAGGTCAGCACGCTCGACACGCTCTCGGGCGGGCGCCTGCGGCTGGGCGTCGGCGTGGGCTGGCAGGAGTCGGAGTACGAGGCGCTCGGCGCCGACTTCCATACGCGCGGCAGCCGGATGGACGAGGCGATCGCCCTGCTGCGCACGTACTGGACGGAGAGCCAGGTCACGTTCTCCGGCAAGCACTACCGCGCGACGGCGATGGGCATGGAGCCCAAGCCGCCGCAGGGCGGCCGGCTGCCGATCTGGATCGGCGGCATCGCCGACGCCGCGCTCCGCCGCGCCGGACGGCTGGGCGACGGCTGGCTGGCCAGCCGCGTGGGCGACGCCGAGCACGGCCGCCGCTCGATCGAGACGATCCGCCGCCACGCCGAGGCGGCCGGGCGCGATCCGGCGGCGATCGGGCTGCAGAGCATGGTGGCGCCGCCGCCGCGCGACACCGAGGGCAAGCGCTTCTGGGCCGAGCACGATCGCGTGGTCGTCCGCGCCGCCGAGCTGCAGCAGATGGGCTTCGGCGGCATCGCGCTGAACGCGACCGGCATCTTCCAGGCCGGCACCCGCTCGGTGGACGCCATCATCGACGCGCTCGGCGCGCTGCACGGCAAGCTGCGCGCGGCGGTGGGGTGATGCAAACACTGACGCTCGGCCGCCTGCGCGTGGACGCCGTCGTCGAGCGCGCCGGTCCCACCCGCCCCACGTGGCTCTTGCCCGACGCCACGCCCGAGGCCGTCGAGCGTCACCGCGCGTGGCTGGCGCCCCACTTCCTCGACGACACGGGGCGTTTCCTGCAATCCATCCACGCCTTCGTCGTGCGCGCGCCCGGCTTCACCGCGCTGGTCGATACCTGCGTGGGCAACGACAAGGACCGCGGCGGCCGCCAGCCGTTCCACATGATGCGCACGTCCTTCCTCGACGATCTCGCCGCCGCCGGCGTCAGGCCGGAATCGGTGGACCTCGTGCTGTGCACGCACCTGCACGTGGACCACGTCGGCTGGAACACGCGGCTTCAGAGCGGCCGCTGGGTCCCGACCTTCCCGCGCGCGCGACACCTCTTCACGCGGCGCGAGTGGGAGCACTGGTCGAGCGAGCGCGACGAGGACACCCGGCGCATCATGGCCGACAGCGTCACGCCGGTGCTCGACGCCGGCCTCGCCGACCTCGTCGCCATGGAGCACCGCGTGTCCGACGAGCTCTGGCTCGAGCCCACGCCCGGCCACACCCCCGGTCACGTCAGCGTGCGCCTGCGCTCGCAGGGCGCCGAGGCGGTGATCACGGGCGACCTCATGCACTGCCCGGTGCAGATCGCCGAGCCCGAGTGGTCCAGCCACTTCGACAGCGACGCCGAGCAGGCCAGGAAGACCCGCCGCGCCTTCTGCGAGCGCTACGCCGACCGCGACGTCGCCGTGCTCGGCACGCACTTTCACGATCCCACCGCCGGGCGGATCGTCCGCCACGGCTCCGCGTGGAGGTTCGTGGTCTAGAAAGGAGCCCGCCATGGCGCGCGCCTACGACGTCATCGACGCCGACGGTCACGTGCTCGAGCCGATGGACCTGTGGCAGAAGTACATGGACCCGGCGTTCCGGGATCGGGCGCCGACGCTGGTCGTCGACACCGACGGCCGCGAGCGCCTGCTCGTCGAGGGCCAGGTGCTCGGCAGCCAGAAGGGCTTCGGCGTCATCGGCGCCATCGGCTCGCGCGACACCGAGCTGGACGACGGCGAGATGACCTACGCCGACGGGCGCCCCGGCGGCTTCGACCCCCACAAGCGCATCCCCGACATGGACCTCGACGGCATCGACGCCGCCTTCCTCTACCCGAGCGTCGGCCTCTTCGCCGGCGCCGTGAAGGATCCCGCGCTGGCGGCCGCGATGTGCCGCGCCTACAACCGCTGGCTGGCCGAGTACTGCCGCCCGTATCCCGACCGGCTGTTCGGCGTGGCCATGCTGCCCATGCAGTCGGTCGAGCTCGCCATCGAGGAGATGCGCTACGCGCGCAAGGAGCTCGGCATGCGCGCCGCGTTCCTGCGCCCGAACCCCTACAACGGGCGGATGCTCCACCAT
>DASSLH010000437.1:0-4629 GCA_035689625.1 Candidatus Methylomirabilota bacterium
GACCCGAGCGGCGGCAGGAGACCGTGGCGCTGCTCGTGCGCGCGCTCGACGGCATGGTGGACACCCGCGCGCTGGCCATCCGCGAGCTGGCCGACGCCGGGGATCGCGAGGCGGCCGTCGTGCAATGCGACAAGCTCTGGACGCGCCTGCGCGCCGCCACCGAGCAGGGCCTCACCCGGGCCGACGTGGCCGGCGTGCTCGCGAAGGTCCAGCGCCTCTTCGAGGCCCTCGGCCGCCCCCCGCGCTAGAGGACCGCCACGGCGTCGCCGGGGCGGTCCGAACGAGGGGGGCATCTCGGGGCCCCCGGCCAGTCAGACGGTGATGGAGCGGACGAAGTCCCGGCGCAGCGTGATGCCGAGGCCGGGGCGCTCGGAGGCAACCAGGTAACCGTCTACCAGCTCGAAGGGCTCCTCGAGCAGGTCGTGGAGCAGCGGGTTGTCGCCGCGCGAGAACTCCAGCGTCGTCACGCAGGGCGTCGAGACGGCCAGCTGCAGCCCCGACGCGAACAGCACGGCCCCGCCCCAGAGATGCGGCGCCACGGTGAGGCCATGGCTGGCGGCCAGCGCGCAGATCCGCACCGTCTCCGTGATGCCGCCGGCGATCGCCACGTCGGGCTGCAGCACGTCCACCGCGCGCGCCTCGATGAGGTCGCGGAACGCGAAGCGCGTCTGCTCGCTCTCGCCGGCGGCGATCGGGATGTCGGTCGTCGCACGGACCTCGGCCTGGCCGGCGACGTTGTCGGGCGACACCGGCTCCTCCAGCCAGCCGAGGTCGCAGTCGGCCACCTTGCGGGCGAAGCGCTGCGCCTCGCGCACCGACCAGGTGCCGTGGGCGTCCACCATGAGGCCGACGTCGGGGCCCAGGCTCTCGCGCGCCTCGCGCACGCGCGCAGCCGAGTCCTCCACGCTCCGATCTTGTAGTCCGACGCGCATCTTCACCGCGCGGTGGCCGCGCTCGACGTACTGGCGCAGCTGCTTGCCGACGCCGCCGACGGGCGCCCAGCCGCCGGAGGCGTAGGCGGGGATGCGGTCGCGGACACGGCCACCCAGCAGGCGCCACACGGGCTGGCCGAGCGACCGGCCCAGCAGGTCCCACAGCGCGATGTCGACGCCGGAGATCGCCGAGACCGTGATGCCGCGGCGGCCGACGATCGGAAACGTCCGCCCCTCGCGCGCGACGTAGTGGGCGCGGGTGCCGTTGTACATCGCCTCCCACAGCGCGCTGACGTCGCGCGGGTCGCGGCCGAGCAGCAGCGGCGCCAGCTCGGCGTGGATGAGGGCGACGACGGCGGCGTAGTTGCCGAGGTTGCCGACGCCGACCTTGGCCTCGCCCAGCCCCGTCAGGCCGGCGTCGGTGTCGATCTCGACCAGGCAGGTGTTGAACGAGTCGTTGACGCCGAAGTCGCTGCGGTGCTGTCGCTCGGGCGGGATCGGCGCGCGCAGCCAGGCCGCGCGCACGGCGGTGATGCGCACGTCAGGGATCGAGGCTGCGGCGGCGGATCTCCTCGAGCAGGGCCTCCGGCACGCGCAGGAACGCCTCCACGACCGCGGGGTCGAAGTGGGAGCCGGCGCACCGCTTGAGCTCGGCGGTGGCGGCGTCGAAGGGGATGGCCTTGGAGTACGGCCGGTCGAACGTCATCGCGTCGAAGGCGTCCACCACGGAGAAGATCCGCGCGCCCACCGGGATGTCGGTGCCGCCCAGGCCGCGCGGATAGCCGCTGCCGTCCCACTTCTCGTGGTGCGCGTAGACGATCGGGACGGCCCCGCGCAGGAAGGGGATCTTCTCGATGAGCCGCCGGCCGATCTCGGGGTGCGTGCGCATGATCTGCCACTCGTCGGCGGTGAGCGGTCCCGGCTTCAACAGGATGGCGTCGGGGATGCCGATCTTGCCGATGTCGTGCAGCAGCACCCCGTGGGCGAGGTCGCTCAGCTCGGCCTCCGGCATGCCGTACTCGCGGGCGGTGGCCAGCGCGTAGCCGTGCACGCGGCGCGAGTGCGACTCGGTGCCGACGTCGCGCGTGTCGAGCGCCGAGCCCAGCGCCTCCAGCGTCGAGCGGTACGTGGACTCCAGCTCGCGATAGGCCTCGGCCAGGTGGTGGGTGGCCTGCTCGACGCGGTGCTCGAGCATCGCCTGGTACTCGCGCCGCTCGATCAGCAGCTGGCGGCGCTCGAGCGCGCGGTCGGCGGCGATGAGCAGCTCGTCCACGTTGACCGGCTTCATGATGAAGTCGTAGGCGCCGAGCTTGAGGCTCTCGATGGCCGTCTTCACGTCGGCGGCGCCGGTGAGCACGATCACCGCGGCGTCCTGGTCCACCTCGCGCACCTGCTGGAGCAGCTCGATGCCGGTCATGTTCGGCATCTTGAGGTCGGTGACCGTGAGCGGCGGCCGGGCGGCCCGGAACATCGCCACGCCCTCGCGCCCGTCCTGGGCCAGCCGGCAGTGGTAACCGGCGCTCAGGAAGATCTGGTGGAGCACCTCCCGGACCTGCTTGTCGTCGTCGACGATCAGGATGTCGCGGTGCAGCTCCACGTCACGACACCCGCTGCGGGGACGGCGTCGCCGCCACCTGGTTCTTGCCGGCCCGCTTGGCCGTGTAGAGCGCCTCGTCGGCGGCGCGGAAGAGATCCTCGGCGGTGCCGGCCTCGTCGTCGGGCAGGCTGGCCACGCCGAAGCTCGCCGTGATGACCTTCCCGTGCGAGAAGGGGTACTTCGCGACGACCTCCCGGATGCGGTCGGCGTAGAGCCGGGCGCCCGCCTTCGAGGTCTCCACCAGCAGGACCGCGAACTCGTCGCCGCCGTAGCGCGACACGACGTTGATGCCGCGCGAGTGCTTCATGAGGATCTGGGCGACGTCGCGCAGCGTGTCGTCGCCGACGGTGTGGCCGAACTCGTCGTTGACGGCCTTGAAGCCGTCGAGGTCGAGCAGCACGACCGAGACCGGGTGGTTGAACCGCCGGTAGCGCGACAGCTCCTCCTCCAGGCGCAGCGAGAAGAAGCGGCGGTTGTAGAGCCCGGTCACCTCGTCCTTGAACGACGTCTCCTTCAGCCGCGCGTTGGTGGACTCCAGCTCCTTGTAGGCGGCGTCCAGCCGCGTGGCGAACGTGTTGATCTCGGCCGCCTGCTGCTCGATCGTCGCCAGCATCTTGTTGAACGAGGTCATCAGCGAGCCGACCTCGTCGCGCCGGCGCTCCACGCCGGGCGGCGCGGTGTGGGTGGCCAGCACCGAGGCGATGCGCGCCATGGTGCGTCCGATGTCCCAGATGATGTAGGCGCCGGTTAGCATGCCGAGCAGCGTGAGGAGCAGGAGCCCCTGCAGGCCGCCGAGCTCGCGCCAGCGGGCGGCGCCGAGGCCGGGGGCGACCAGGCCGAGGATGACGAAGGCCAGGACGAGGACGGGAACGACGGCGGCCAGGGTGAGCGCGACGAGAATCCGGTTCCTGATTCGTCGTCCCGCGTGTGCCACAGCGGGCGCGGCCACCACCGACATAGCGGCCATTATTCTAGTTGCCGCTCGGACGTGTCAATGTAAGAATTTTCGCAGACTTATCATGAGCATCGTCGCCGACCACAAGCTCGATTGCCTGGGGCTCTTCTGCCCCATGCCGATCCTCAAGACGCGGGACGCGCTCAAGGCCCTGGACGTCGGCCAGACGCTCGAGATGCTCTCCGACGATCCCGCTTCCGACGCCGACATGAAGAGCTGGACCACCCGAACGGGCCACGAGCTGGTGGCCGTCGAGAGACATGGCGCGGTCTACCGGTTCGTCGTCCGCAAGACTCGATAGGACCGCCGGGCCCGTCACGTCGCGGGTCTACCTCGACTACGCCGGCCTGTCGCCGGTGGACCCGCGCGTGGTCGCGTTCATGCGGCCGTTCCTGGAGGGTGGCGTCGGCAACCCCGCCGCGCTGCACTCGCACGGGCTGGAGGCGCGCGCCTCGCTGGACGGCGCCCGCGCCAAGGTCGCGCGGCTCATCGGCGGCGGCCCCGCCGGCGTGATCTTCACCGCCGGCGCGACCGAGGCCAACAACCTCGCCATCCGCGGCGTGGCGCTGCGCGCGCGCGGGCGGCACCTGCTGACCACCGAGATCGAGCACGTCTCGGTCGTCAATCCCTGCCGCGAGCTCGAGAAGCAGGGCTGGACGATCACGCGGCTGCCGGTGGACCGCGAGGGCGCGGTGGATCCCGAGGCCGTCGGCCGGGCACTGCGCGAGGACACGGCGCTCGTCTCGGTGATGGCCGCCAGCGGCGAGATCGGCACGCTGCAGCCGCTGCGCGAGGTCGGCCGCCTGGCCCGCGCGCGCGGCGTGCCGTTCCACGTGGACGGCGTCGGCCTCGTCGGCCGCCTGCCACTGGCGGTGGACGAGTGCGCGATCGACCTGCTCAGCCTGTCGTCCAACGATCTCTACGGGCCGCCCGGCGCCGGCGCGCTGTGGGTGCGGCCGGAGGTCGCGCTGGCGCCGATCATCCTGGGGGGCGGGCAGGAGGGAGGCCTGCGCTCCGGCACCGAGAACCTGCCGGGCATCGTCGGCATGGGCGTGGCCGCCGACCTCGCGCGCAACGAGCGCGCGACCGAGACCGCGCGGCTGCTGCCCCTGCGCGACCGGCTGCTGGACGGCGTGCTCGAGCGC
>DASSLH010000438.1:0-4481 GCA_035689625.1 Candidatus Methylomirabilota bacterium
CGGCGCAGTGACGCCCGGGGCGCCGGCCGCGCCCGGCGCTCCGGGCCCGCCGCAGGCGGCGCCCGGTCCGCTGCCGCCGACGACCGGTCCGGTGCAGCCCGCGACGCTGCCACGCGCGGCCTATTCGATTCCGCGCGGCGCGCAGGGGCCCTGAGCGCTCAGCCCTCCGCGTGCGGGTAGGCGGCGGCCACGTCGCTCCAGGCGCCGTCGCCGAGCAGTCGCGCGAACACGCTCTCGATCTCGGCGAGCGGCACGCGGATCTGCTCCATCGAGTCGCGCTCGCGGATCGTCACCTTGTCGTCGCCGGCCTCGCCCTTGTCGCGATCGCCGAGCGTCTTGACGTCCACGGTGACACAGTAGGGCGTGCCGACCTCGTCCTGCCGCCGGTAGAGGCGGCCGATGGCCGCGGTGTCGTCGTACACCGTCCGCCACCGCCGCGCGAGCTGCGCGCGCAGCGTCTGGGCGGTGGCCACGATCTCCGGGCGCTTCTTGAGCAGCGGCAGCACCGCGATCTTCAGCGGCGCCAGCTCGCGGTGCAGCCGCAGCACCACGCGCTTCTCGCCCCGCACTTCTTCCTCGCGGTAGGCGTCGAGCAGGAAGGCCAGCAGCGCGCGGTCCACGCCCGCCGAGGGTTCGATGACGTAGGGCACGATGTGCTCCTTGCGCTCCTCGTCGAAGTACGTCAGCGACTTGCCGCTGAACTTGGCGTGCTGCTTGAGATCGAAGTCGGTGCGGTTGGCGATCCCCATCAGCTCACTCCAGCCCATGGGGAAGCGGTACATGATGTCCACCGTGCGCTTGGAGTAGTGGGCCAGCTCCTCGCGCGCGTGCTCGTGCCGCTGCAGATTTTCCGGGCGAAGCCCGTAGCGGGTGAACCAGGCCTGGCAGGTCTCGATCCACTGGTCGTGCAGCGCCTCGTCGGCCGGGCGGCCGTCGAGCCGCTCGTGCGGGTTCACGAAGTACTCGATCTCCATCTGCTCGAACTCGCGCGAGCGGAAGATGAAGTTGCCGGGCGTGATCTCGTTGCGGAAGGCCTTGCCGATCTGGGCGATGCCGAACGGCAGCTTCAGCCGCATGGACTGCAGCACGTTGTCGAAGTTCACGAAGATGCCCTGGGCTGTCTCCGGCCGCAGGTACGTGACCGACGCCTCCTCCTCCACCGGCCCCATGAACGTCTTGAACATGAGGTTGAACTGCCGGGGCGCCGTGAGCTCGCCCTTGCCGCACTCGGGACAGAGCGAGCGGCGGGCGTCGCAGTGCCGGCAAGGCTCGCCGGCCGGAATCGTGAACTTGTTGCCCTTGGTGGCCGGGCAGAAGTGCGTCCAGGCCAGGTCGTCGAGCTGGTCGGCGCGGAAGCGACGCTTGCACTCGCGGCAGTCCACCATCGGGTCGGTGAAGTTGTCGACGTGGCCGCTGGCCTTCCACACCGCCGGGTGCATGAGGATCGAGGCGTCGAGGCCGACCATGTCCGGCCGCTCCTGCACGAAGTGCTGCCACCACACGCGCGTGATGTTGCGCCTGAGCTCGACGCCGAGCGGGCCGTAGTCCCAGCAGGAGCCGGTGCCGCCGTAGATCTCGCTGGACTGGAAGATGAAGCCGCGGCGCTTGCACAGCGAGACGAGCGTGTCCATATTCATAGGCTCGCCTCGTCTTCGACTTCGGCTCGCACTGCCATGTTCATGGGCGCTCTCCGGAGGTCTCCGACAGCCGCCGCACCTCGCGGATGAAGCGTCCGCTGCGGGTGGGCTGGCCGATGAGTCGTGACAGGTGGGTGTCGAGCACGGCGCGCAGCTCGGGACCGGCGCGGCCGATCGGCGAGGCGATCGCGTCCTCCCAGCGCGCGGCGCGCAGCCGCGCGAACGCGGCGACCGTGGCCGGCGCCACCGGCACCGCCTCGGCGCCGCCGCGGCAGGCCTCGCAGACGACGCCGCCCTCGGCCAGTGACGGCCGCGGGAACGGATAGGCGCGGCCGCACTCGACGCAGCGGTCCAGGCGCGGGCGATGGCCCAGCACGTCCAGGCAGCGCACGCCGAAGCAGACGGTCACGCGGGGCGGGCGGGCGGCGACCTCCATCGCCCGCAGCGCCCGCACCAGCAGCGCGTAGAGCGCCGGCTGGCGATCGCGCTCGCCGGTGGTACGGCCGACGACCTCCACCATCCAGGCCGCCTCGCCCAGCGTCTCGAGGTCGTCGCGCAGGCGCGCGAGCGGCTGGCTGACGTCGAAGTGGTCGATGCGCACCAGGTCGCTACGGCCGGTGTCGAAGAACACGAGCTGGCCGAGCGTGAACAGCTCCAGCGCGCCGCCGAAGCGAGAGCGCAGCCGCCGGGCGGCCTTGGCCACGCCGCGCACGCGGCCGAAGTCGCGCGTGAAGAACGTCACCACGCGGTCGCTCTCGCCGAGCGGGAAGCTGCCGATCACGACGGCGGCCGAGGTGCCGAGGCCCATGTCAGGACGTCAGCCGAAAGCCGAACTCGCGCAGCGCGCGCTCGTCCTTCCGCCAGTTGTGCCGTACCTGCACGTGCAGGTCCAGGAAGACCTTCACGCCGAAGAACGCCTCCAGCTGCCGGCGCGCGTCGGTGCCGATGCGCTTGAGCATGGCGCCGGCCTTGCCGATCAGGATCCCCTTCTGCGAGTCCTGCTCGACGAAGATCGTGGCCCGCACGTACACGCGGGTGGGCGACTCGCGCTCGACGAGCTCCTCGACCCGCACCGCCGTCGCGTACGGCACGTCCTGGTGGGTGAAGTGGAACACCTGCTCGCGGATGACCTCCGCCGCCCAGAACGTCTCCGGCTGGTCGCTGGTGGCGTCGGCGGGAAAGAACGCCGGGTGCTCGGGCAGCGCCGCCAGCAGCAGCTCGAGCAGCCGGTCGCAGTTGGTGCCGTCGGCGGCCGAGATCGGCACCAGCTCGCGGAACGGGTGGGCGGCCTGCCAGCGCTCGAGCAGCGGCAGCAGCGCGGCGCGCGGCTGCACGAGGTCCACCTTGTTGAGCGCGCAGATCGTGACGCCGCCGTACTCGCGCAGCGGGGCCAGCACCAGGTCGTCGGGCTCCTGGCGGCCGGCGGCGTCCACCACCAGCACCACGGCGTCCACGTCCTCCACCGCCCGCTGCGCCGTCTTCAGCATGAACTCGCCCAGCTTGCCGCCGCCGGCGGGGCTCAGCCCCGGCGTGTCCACGAAGACGACCTGCGCGTCGGGCCGGTTCAGGATGCCGGTGATGCGGTTGCGCGTGGTCTGCGGCCGCGGGGAGACGATCGCCAGCTTGGCGCCCACCAGCCGGTTCAGCAGCGTGGACTTGCCCGCGTTGGGGCGTCCGAGCAGGGAGACGAACCCGGACTTGAACGCGCTCATGCGCGGATCAGGCCCGTCCACAGCTTCGCCGGGGCGGTGGCGCCGAGGATGGCGCGCTCGCGGCGGTGCATGAGGTCGGCTTCCACCGGGTCGCGATCGTCGTAGCCCACGAGATGCAGGGTACCGTGCGTGGCGAGCAGGTCGAGCTCCAGCGCCAGCGGCACGCCGACGCGCCGCGCCTGCCGCCGGGCGGTCTCCGCCGAGATGACGATCTGGCCCACCAGCGAGGCCGCCGCCGCCGGCGTCTCCAGCGGAAAGGCCAGCACGTCGGTACGGCGGCCGATGCCGCGGTAGCGCGCGTTCAGGCGACGGATCTCCGCATCATCCACGACCGCGATCTCGACGGCCCCCGCCGGACGGCCCAGCGCGGCCAGCGCGCGCAGCGCGGCGCGACCCAGCCGCGCGACGTCCACCGGAACCCTCCGCTGACGGTTCTCGATCGCCGCCGGCATCAGCCCGCGCCGGCGGTCGTCCCGTCGTCGGGGGCAGGAGCGGACCGCTCGGCGGGAGCGCGGGCGGCGGCGGTCCGAGCCTCGTGCTCGCCGTAGGCACGGATGATCGCCGAGACCAGCCGGTGGCGGACCACGTCGTGCTCGTTGAAGTACACGAAGCCGATGCCCGGCACGCCGCGCAGGATCGACTGCACGCCGATGAGGCCGGAGCCGCGCGAGGAGGGCAGGTCGACCTGCGTGATGTCGCCGGTGATGACCATCTTGGAGTTGAAGCCGAGGCGGGTGAGGAACATCTTCATCTGCTCGGTGGTGCTGTTCTGCGCCTCGTCGAGGATGATGAACGCGTCGTTGAGCGTGCGACCCCGCATGTAGGCCAGCGGGGCGATCTCGATGGCGCCCTTCTCCATGAGCGCGGCGACCTTCTCGGCCTCCAGCATGTCGTAGAGCGCGTCGTAGAGCGGGCGCAGGTAGGGATGCACCTTCTCGTAGAGATCGCCGGGCAGGAAGCCCAGGCGCTCGCCCGCCTCGACGGCCGGCCGCGTGAGCACGATGCGGGCGACCTCGCGCTTCATGAGCGCCGAGACGGCCATCGCCACGGCCAGGAACGACTTGCCGGTGCCGGCCGGCCCGTTGCCGAAGACCATGTCGTGGGTGCGGATGGTGTCCACGTAGGTCTTCTG
>DASSLH010000439.1:0-6482 GCA_035689625.1 Candidatus Methylomirabilota bacterium
AGCGCCTCGGCGTCCCGCGAGACGGTCCACACCAGCCAGATCGCCGCCGCGCTGATGCCCAGCACGAACAGCCAGCGGTAGACCATCAGCGACGGCTCCGTCAGCACGTGTCCCACCAGCAGCAAGGGCACCGGATAGGCCAGCGCGAGGACGACTAGCGTGGCCAGCGGCAGCAGCGCGTGGCGGAGCAGCGAGCCCTCGGCGCCGTCCCCGGACAGCTCCTGGGCGGCCTTGTCGGCCGCGAGCCAGAGCAGGAGCAGGGCGGTGCCCTCGCCGAAGAACCGGATGAGATCGCCGGCGCTCGGCCCGGTGGCCGCGACGCGGGCGTTCTGGAAGAGCTGGCTACCGCCGAGGACCATGGCCAGGACCAGCGCCAGGACCGCGGCGACCGCATAGCGGACGAGTCACGACCAGCGACCCATGGCGCCCCGGCGTTTCAAGACGCGTGCCGTCGGGGTAGAGTTGCAGGCATGCAATCCGCTTTCGTGTCCCGGCGCGCCGTCCTCCTGGGCGCCGCGCTCGCGCTGGCCGGCGCCCCCGCGCGTCCGGCCGCGGCGGCGACGAGGGTCGTCGTCGAGGACTGGCGGTCGCAGCCGGTCGGCGCCACCGGCGTGCCGAGCGGCTGGCGGGCCTACGAGACGTTCGGCGGCCATCCGCACTACGACTTCACGGTCGTGGACGACGGCGGCCGCCGGGCGCTGGCGCTGCGCAGCGCCGACGACCACTCGACGATCGCCCACGAGGCCCGGGCGAGCGACCTCGGGGCGACGCCGATGCTCGAGTGGTCGTGGAAGGTCGTCCGGCTGCCGGCCGGTGCCGACCTGCGCAAGAAGGCGACCTCCGACGCGACCGGCCACATCTTCGTCGTCTGGCCGCGCTTTCCCGAGATGCTGCGCTCGCGCCTGATCGGCTACGTCTGGGATCCGGTGCTGCCGGTGGGGGCCACCCAGCCCAGCGCCAAGACGGGCACCGTGACGTTCATCGTCGTGCGCTCGGGCGCCGCCGGGCTCGGAAGCTGGCACGACGAGCGGCGCGACGTCGCCGCGGACTATCTGCGCCTGTTCGGCGAGCCGCCGCCGGCGCCCAGGGCGGTCGCCCTGTCCATCGACACCAACGACACGCGCTCGCCGGCCGAGGCGCTGTTCGGCCCGATCGCGTGGGCCGCACGATGAGATCGCCGATCCAGCCGGCGCCGATGGCCGTGCAGCGCTGGATCGCACGCGCGCGCCGCCTGCGCTGGCTCGACTTCGTGGTGGCGTGGCTGGCCGTGCTGGCGGTCTGCTGGCGCGTGGCGCCGGACGCCGCGCTGCTGCCGGCGGCGATCGTGGCGCTCGTCCTCGTCGCGGTGGTCGCGCTGGCGGCGCCGCTGCGCGTACGCTGGCGGCCGGTCAGCGGGCTCGTCGGCTTCCTGGTCAGCCGTGCGCTGCGCCCGGGCGACCGGGCCTGGTACGTCCGTGGCGAGCGCGCCGACCTGGTGATCGTCACGGCGCGCCGCGGGCTGCGCGTGTCGATCGCCGCGCCCGAGCTGGGCGCGGCCGAGAGCATCAGCGTGCGTCGCACCCGCGTGCTGGTCGTGCCGGAAGCCTCGGCGGCCTGACACCACGCGCGATGCCGCGATCCTGGCGACGCGCGCCCGGCGCGATCCTCGGCGCGCTCACGGCGCTCAACGGCCTCAACTATCTCGACCGCTACGTGGCAGCCGCCACGCTGCCGCTGATCCTCTCGGGGCTGGCGATCTCCGACGCCCAGGGCGGCCTGCTGCAGTCGCTCTTCATCACCGTCTACGCGTTGGTGTGCCCGCTGGCCGGCTGGTTCGGCGACCGCCAGCCGCGGCTGCGCCTGGCGGCGCTGGGCGTGTTCGTGTGGAGCGCGGCCACGTTCGCCTCGGGGCTGGCGCCGACCTACGCCTGGCTGCTGTTCGCGCGCGCGATCATCGGGGCCGGCGAGGCCAGCTACGCCGTCGTCACGCCCTCGCTGCTCTCCGACTGCTATCCCGCCGACCGCCGCGCGCGCATGCTCGGCATCTTCTACGCGGCCATCCCGGTCGGCAGCGCGCTGGGCTACATCGTGGGCGGCGTGGTCGGCGAGACGTGGGGATGGCGCGCGGCGTTCTTCATCGCCGGCGCGCCGGGCGCCGCGCTGGCCTTCGTGCTGCTGCTGCTGGAGGAGCCGCGGCGCGGGGCGATGGACCCGGCCGGCACCGCCGCCCCGGTGCCGCTGGCGCTCGGCGCCTCGCTGCGCGCGCTGCTGCGCCGCCGCAGCTACGTCGTGAACACGGTGGCCCAGGTCATCTACACGTTCGCGATGGGCGGGTTGGCGACCTGGATGCCGACCTACTTCGTGCGCGTGCGCGGCATTCCGCTGGCGACGGCGGCCTCGACGTTCGGCGTCCTGCTGGTCGTGGCCGGCTTCGCCGGCACGCTGCTCGGCGGCCGCATCGCCAGCGGCGTGGCCAAGCGCTGGCCCGGCGCCGACTTCACGATCTCCGGCTGGTCGCTGGCCGTCTCGATCGTCTTCACGGTCTTCGCCGTCCTGGCCCCGCAGCCGATCGTGTTCTGGCCCGCGATGTTCGTCACGCTCGTGCTGCTGTTCGTCAACATCGGGCCGCTCAACGCCGCCATGGCCAACGTGCTGCCGGCCGAGCTGCGTGCGCGGGGGTTCGCGGGAACGACGATGCTGATCCACCTGCTCGGCGACGCGGCCTCGCCCTGGATCATCGGCGAGTTCTCCGACCGCGTGGGACTCCAGCTGCCGGTACTGCTGACGGGCTGCCTGCTGTCGGTGGCGGGGGCGGTGCTGCTGCTCTGGCGGCGGACGCTGGTCGACGACCTCAGGGCGACCGCTGCGCCGCCTGTGCCCGGTACCGCGGCGGCACCTTCTGCAGGTCGTCGGTCCACGTCGTGACGCCCTTGTCGTCCGTCCAGCGGTAGACGGTCGGCGGCGGCGCCGGCGGTCCCGGCGGCGCGCTCGGCGGGTTCGGCACCCACACCCATACGTAGGGCGAGTCCACACCGTCGCCGCGGAGCTCGTAGCGCCCGGAGCCGAACTCGACGACCCGCGGAGCCGGCGGCGCCGTCGGCGCGGGCGGCGGTGGCGGGGCGTAGGCCGTCGCGGGCGGCGCGTATGCCGGCGGCGGGGGCGGCGCGTAGCTGACCGGGGGCGCGTACATCGGCGGCGCGTAGACGGGCGGCGGGGCGTAGGCCGGGGCGTCGTACGGCGTCACGTAGAGCGGGGCCGGCAAGACGAACACCGCGCTGCGCCGGTGGCCGAAGCGGCCGTCGAAATGGCCGCCGCGCCCGGCGTGACCGGAATGGGTCGCGGGCACGTGGCTGGGGTAGTCGCGGGCGTCGGCGGCCGCCGGCACGGGCAGGGCCAGGACCGACAGGGCGAGCAGCGGCCAGATGCGAGCCAGCCTCATGAGCGCCTCCGACACCTCCACACTACCACCGTCAGGCCGACAGACACAGCGTCAGCACACCGTCACTTTGCGCAAGCGTAGAAATTCCACATCGTTAGACTTCGCGCCCTTAAACCCGACATGACCCTGGTCCGGCCCTTGCCATTGGCCGGCCGGGGTGACACGGCGGTGATTGAAGAAACGTCCGTTGGAGGCATCGAGGACTCGGTCCGCGTCTACCTGCGCCAGATGGGCCAGGTGCCGC
The DNA here is from genome assembly GCA_035689625.1 of Candidatus Methylomirabilota bacterium. Classification (GTDB taxonomy): domain Bacteria; phylum Methylomirabilota; class Methylomirabilia; order Rokubacteriales; family CSP1-6; genus AR5. The sequence continues at coordinate 3,663 of DASSLH010000439.1, forward strand.
TCCTCACGGCCGAGCGTGAGGTAGAGCTGGCGCGCCGGATCGAGCGGGGGCGGGAGGAGGTCATCCTCAGCGTGCTCGGCACCGAGGTCGGTCGCCTGGGGTTCCGGCAGCTTGGCGTCCACGTCGGTCGCGAGGTGCCGGTGGAGGCCGTGGTCGACCTGACCGATCCCGAGACCAGCGATGCCGAGCGCGTCGCGATCACGCGCCGGGTGGCCCGCGGCTTCGCGGCCGTCGCCAAGCTGCTCGACCAGCGCGATGCCCTGCGGCGCCGCGGCAAGCGCGTCGGGGCCCGTGCCCGCGCCAGGCTGGAGACCGACGCCCGGCGCCGCGAGCAGAAGGCGCTCGATCGGCTGCGGACGCTGCGCACGCGCTACGAGGTCTTCGACTCCGACGGCGAGCGGCCGGGGCTGGCCCAGGCCGTCGGCGCGGCGGCGACCAACGGCCACGCCGCGCGGCTGCGGCCGGTGATGGAGCGCATCGCACGCGCCCGCGCGGACGCCGCCGAGGCCAAGAACCGCATGGCCGAGGCCAACCTCCGCCTGGTCGTCTCCATCGCCAAGAAGCACGTCAACCGCGGGCTGCCGATGCTCGACCTCATCCAGGAGGGCAACATCGGCCTCATGCGCGCGGTGGAGAAGTTCGAGTACCGCCGGGGCTACAAGTTCTCGACCTACGCGACGTGGTGGGTGCGCCAGTCCATCAGCCGGGCCATCGCCGACCAGGCGCGGACCATCCGGCTGCCGGTGCACATGATCGAGCGCATCAACCGGCTGCTGCGCACCTCGCGGCAGCTCGTGCAGGAGCTGGGACGTGAGCCGACCGCCCAGGAGATCTCCGCCCGCGTGCAGATGCCGGTCGACATGGTGCGCGGCGCCCTCGGCGCCGTGGTCGAGCCGATCTCCCTGGAGACCCCCATCGGCGACGACGACGACTGCGCGATCGGGGATTTCATCGAGGATCGCTCCACGCGGTCGCCGATCGACACCGCCCTGGGCGCCGAGCGGCGCACCCGCACGCTGGCGCTCCTGGACACGCTCAAGCCGCGGGAGGCGCGCGTGCTGCGTCTGCGGTACGGGCTGGCCGACGGCTACGACTGGACGCTCGAGGAGGTCGGGCAGGAGTTTCGCGTGACGCGCGAGCGCATCCGGCAGATCGAGGCCAAGGCGCTCAAGCGCATGCGCCATCCCTCGCGCACCGACAAGCTGAAGGTGTTCGCGGAGTCGTAGGCCCGGCGGCGCCCCCATTCCGGGTGCCTCGCCGGGGCCGATGCCAGCGCGGAGGGTCGCTCACCCCATCGCTGGGGGCGACCCTCTCCGCTTCCCCGTGTCACGGCCGTCTTTGCTAACATCCACGGTCGCACATGACACCGCCCCGGCACCTTAACCCGGCGCTGCGCGAGGTCCCCCGGCCGCTGGCCGAGGACGGGCTGCGCAAGGTCCTGCAAGGGACCGTCAGTTACGAGTGCTGCTGCGGGTGGCCGAGCCGCCGACGCCGGTGGAGGAGTTGACCGTGGGCGGGCGGGCGATCTGGGTGCTCGAGGACAAGGTGGCCGGGCGCATGGTGTTCCTCTCGGCGCTGCGCCGCAAGCCGGCCGCGAAGGCCGTGCCGGTGTGATCGTCTCCGGCCTCGGTGACGAGTTGCTGCAGGCCATCGACGTGCGCGCCGCCGAGGAGCCGGGCGTGGCGGGCACCTTCGCCAAGCTGTTCGACGTGCCCACGCTGCTGCGCTGCGTCGCCTCGATCATCGCGCGCGAAACTCGTCCGGGAGCCCCGCTGGCCACGTCGTAGATCACGCATGCCGCTGGCGAAGCTCGTCCGACCTGCCCTGCGCGGCGTGGTACCCCGGCCCCGGCTCTTCAAGCTGCTCGACGCCTGCCGTCCTGTCGCCTGGGTCTGGGGGCCGCCGGGTGCCGGCAAGACGGCGCTGGCCGCCGGGTATGTTCAATCGAGGCGGCTGCGGGCGCTCTGGTACCAGTGCGACGCCGGCGACGCCGATGTCGGCGCGTTCTTCGCGTACCTGGCCCGCGCCGCCCGCCGCTCGCTGCCGCGGCTGACCAAGGAGCGCGAGGTCGCGCCCGCCGACTTCGCCCGCGATTTCTTCCGCGCGCTCTGGGATCGCACACGCCCGCCCGCCGTCCTGGTCCTCGATGGCTACGAGGCGCTGCCGCCCGAGGCGGCGCTGCACGACGCGCTCGGCGAGGCCATCGGCCAGCTGCCGCCAGAAGGCCGCGTGATCGTCTGCAGCCGTGCGGAGCCACCGGCGCCGCTCGCCCGGCTCCGCGCCAATCGCGTGATCAGCACGGTCGGGTGGAGCGCGCTGCGGTTGACGCCTGGGGAGACGCGTGGAGTCCTGCGCCAACTGGCGCCGGGCTCGTCCGCGGCGCTGGCGGCGGTCCTGCACGAGCGCAGCGGCGGCTGGGCGGCCGGCATCGTGCTCATGCAACAGGAGCGCCGTGGGCTGGCCGCCGAGCGGCGCCGCGTGCCAGACGGCATCGTGGATTACTTCGCCAACGAGATCATGGCGAAGGCCGACCGCGAGACCCAGGCCATCCTTCTCGAGACGGCCTTCCTGCCGCGATTCAGCGGCACGATGGCGGAGGCCCTGACCGGGCGGGCGCATGCCGGACGCGTGCTGGCGCGGCTGCATCGGGACGGAGGCTTCGTGCTGCAGCATGCCGAGCCGCCCGTCGCCTACGAGTATCATCCGTTGGTCAGGGCATTCCTGCTGCGCCGAGCCTACGCCGTCCTGACGACGGCCGGCCGGGCCGCCATCCAGCGCCGGGCCGCCGCGCTGCTGGAGCGCGACGGCCACGTGACGGAG
>DASSLH010000440.1:0-11716 GCA_035689625.1 Candidatus Methylomirabilota bacterium
TGCCGGAGTGCGTGCAGACCGAGTTCGTGCCCTCCGGCGGCCACGTCGGCTTCGTCGAGGGCCCGCCCTGGCGCACGCGCTCGTGGGCGGAGCGACGGGCGGTGGACTACGTCGCCTCGGTGCTGCAGCTCGGCGGCGTCTGCTAGCATGGCCGCCATGCCCGAGGACGCCTACGGCCTGCCCGTCACCACCGCCTCCGCCGACGCGCTGGCGACCTACGATCGCGCGGTGCGTGCGCTGCTCGGCTGGGAGGCGACCGCGCTGCCGCTGTTCCGCGCCACCGCCGCGGCCGATCCCGCGCTGGCGCTGGCCCACGCCGGCGCCGCCGTCTGCCTGTTCCTCGAGGAGCGCTTCGCCGAGACCAGGGAGGCGACCGAGGCGGCGCGGGCGGCAGCCGCCGGCCAGTCGGAGCGCGAGAAGAGCCACGTCAACGCGCTCACGCTGTGGACCTCGGGCAAGGTGGACGAGGCCGTGGCCGCGATGCGCGCGCATCTGGCGTCGTGGCCGCGCGACGCGATGGTCCTGCAGCGCCTGTACTACGTCTATTTCTGGCAGGGCCGGTTCCCCGACATGCTGGCGCTCACTGAGGCGCTGCTGCCGCACTACCCGGGCGACTCCTTCGTGCTGGGGCTGCACGCTTTCGCGCTCGAGGAGGCTGGTCGCTGCCCGGAGGCCGTGCGCGTCGCCGACCGCGCGCTGGCGCTGAACCCGCGCGACGCCTGGGCGGTGCACGCCCTCGCCCACGCGCTCTACGAGTCGGCCGACTTCGACACCGGCGTGACGCGGCTGCCGCCGGCGATCCACCCCTGCCGGGGCCTGAACTGGTTCAAGAACCACCTGCTGTGGCACCTGGCGCTCATCCACTTCGCGCGCGGCGAGTACGAGCGGGCGGCGGCGATGTCGCGCACCGTCTTCGAGCGCGCGCCGTCCTCGATCGCCGGCGACCTGCACGACTCGATCTCGCTGCTCTGGCGGCTGGAGCTGGCCGGCCGACCGATGGGCGAGCGCTGGGCGCCGTTCGTGGCGATCGGGCGCGAGCGCATGACGCGGATGGGGCTGGCCTTCCACGTGGCGCACGTCACGATGGCGCTGTCGGCGGGCGGCGACTGGCCGGCGGCCGACAAGCACCTCGGCCTCGTGCGCGAGCGCGCGGCCAAGGACCGCACGGGGCTGGTGGGCGACGTGCTGGTGCCGCTGCTGGACGGGCTGCAGGCGTTCGCCGCGCGCGACTACGCCCGCGCCGTGGCGCGCCTCGAGCCGCTGAGGCCGCGGATCGTCGAGCTCGGCGGCAGCCGCGCGCAGCGCGACGTGTTCCACGACACGCTGTTCGAGGCCGCCTTCCGCGCCGGCGACGCCGAGCGGGCCGGTCGGTTCCTGGCCGAGCGCCTGGCGCGCCGGCCCGACCACTTCTGGCGCACACGCGTGGCGTGACGCGGCCGGCCGCGGTCGCCGTCATGGCCGAAGACCTCGGCGAGCGGCTCACGCGGCTGCTCGATCGCCTGCTCGACGACGGACACGCCTGCGCGATCGCGATGGACAGCGACGGCCCCACGCTGCCGGCGGGGCGCGTGGCCCAGGCGGCGGCGGCGCTCACCGGCGGTGAGGCCGACGTCGTCATCGGTCCCAGCGACGACGGCGGCGACGACCTGATCGGGGTGGCGCGCCGCCACCCCGGGCTGTTCGACGGCGTGCCGTGGTCCACCGCGCAGACGCGTGAGGCGACGCTGGCCCGCGCCCGGGCGCTCGGGCTGCGCGTCCTGCTGCGGGCGCGCGGCTTCGACGTGGACACGCCGGCCGACCTCGCCCGCCTGCGCTCCGCGCTGGGCGGCCGCGACACGCCGGCGCGCACGGCCGCCTTCCTGAGGACGCCCGCGTGCTGACCCGGCGCCGCGTCCTGCTGGCCGCCATCCTGCTGCTGGCAGCCTGCGCCTCGCCGCTGCGGGCGCTGGGGCCGCTGCCGGCGCCGGAGACGCGCATCACGCTGCTGCAGATCAACGACGTCTACACCCTGGATCCCGTGGACGAGGGCCGGCGCGGCGGCTTCGCGCGGCTGGCGACGCTGGTCAAGCGTCTGCGCGCGGAGAACCCGGCCACGCTGTTCGCGCTGGCCGGCGACACGATCTCGCCCTCGGTCGCCTCCATGCTGCTGCGCGGCGAGCAGATGATCGCCGGCCTCGACGCCGTCGGCCTGGACCTCGCCACGTTCGGCAACCACGAGTTCGACTTCGGCCCGGCGATCCTCGCGCAGCGCATGCGCGAGTCGGCGTTCACGTGGACGTCGGCCAACGTGCTCGACCGGCGCACGCGCCGGCCGTTCGGCGGCGCCCAGCGCGAGGTGATGCTGACGCTGGCCGGCGTGCGCATCGGTCTGTTCGGGCTCACGACGAGCGAGACGGCGCGTTCGTCCAGCCCGGGGCCCGACGTCGAGATCGCCGACCCGCTCGCCACCGGCACGGCGCTCAGCGCCGAGCTGCGCCGCGACGGCGCCCGGCTGGTCGTCGCCCTCACGCACCAGCACATGGCCGCCGACCGCGCGCTGGCCGCCGCCGGCGACGTGGACGTCATCCTCGGCGGCCACGAGCACGAGCCGCTGGTGGCCGAGGAGGGCAAGACGCTGGTGACCAAGGCCGGCTCCGACGCGCGCTACCTCGTGCAGGTGGATCTCTGGTTCGGCGCCGACGGCGCGCTGCGCGAGCGCTCGTGGACGTTCCACGAGGTGAGCGCCCGGCTGCCCGAGGACCCCCGGGTGGCCGCGCTCGCGCGCGGCTACGCCGAGCGGCTGGGCCGCGAGCTCGACGTCGAGGTGGGTCGCACCACGGCGCCCCTGGAGGCGCGGCGGGCGCCGCTGCGCACCCGCGAGAGCAACCTCGCCGACTTCGTCACCGACGCCATGCGCGCGCGCCTGGGCACCGACGTCGCCCTCATCAACGGCGGCGGCATCCGCTCCGACCGCGTCCTGCCGCCGGGCCCGCTCACGCGCCGCGACGTCGCCGCGCTCCTGCCGTTCGGCAACGTCGTCATGGTGCTCGACGTCAGCGGCGAGCGGCTGCGCGAGGCGCTGGAGCAGGGGCTCGGCCGCCTGGAGCGCGAGGGCGGCGGATTCCAGCAGGTCTCGGGCCTGACGCTCACCTTCGACCCCGCGGGCCCGCCCGGCCGGCGCATCGTGGCGCTGACGGTCGGCGACGCGCCGCTCGACCCCCAGCGTCACTACACCGTCGCCGTCGTCGACTACGTCGCTCTCGGCGGTGACGAGATCACCGCGCTGCGCGACGCGAAGGTCCTCACCGATCGCGCCAGCGGTCCGCTAGCCGTGGACGTCGTCATGCAGGCGATCGCCGCCCGCGGCACGATCAGCCCCGCCGTCGACGGCCGCCTGCGCGCCGTCGAGCGCTGACGCCCGCTCGCCCGAGGTCCCTCAGGCGTCTGGCGGCCGCAGGTGCGCCCACGGCTGGGCGCGCTCGAACGCCGCGGCGGCGCGCAGCACGAGCGTCTCCTCGCGCCAGCGCCCGGCGATCTGCAGGCCGACCGGCAATCCCTCGCGGGTGAGCCCGGCGGGCACCGAGATCGCCGGCACGCCGAGCATCGTGAAGGCGTAGGTGAGCAGGGCCCACTGGATGTAGTGCTTCATCGCCACGCCGTTGATCTCCCGGGGGCCCGAGCGCAGCTCGAGCGGAAACGGCGGCACCGGAGCGGTGGGCGTCAGGATGAGGTCGTAGCGCTCCATGAACTCGCGCACGCGCTGGTAGAGCGCCGTGCGCAGCCGCTCGCCGCTGGCGATCTCCGCGGCGGTGAGCGCCAGCCCCTGCTCGATGTTCCGGACCAGGTTCTCCTGCATCACCGGCCGGTGCTGCGCGAGCTTCTCGGCGTGGTTGACGACCATCAGGAAGCCGCGGCTCGTGCGCACGATCTCGTCGACCTCGGCGAAGCTCGGGTGCGTTTCCTCCACGCGGGCGCCGAGGCGCCGGAAGACCGCCAGCGTGGCCTCGGTCACCCGGCGCACCTCGTGGTCGATGGGCGTGATGCCGAGGTCGCCGCCCCAGGCGATCCGGAGACCCTTCACGCCCGGACGCTGGACCGCGGCCAGCAGCGCGCGCGGATCGACCGGGTAGGAGATGGGAACGCGCGGATCCTGCCCCGCGATCGCCGAGAGCATGAGCGCGGTGTCACCGACCGTGCGGGCCATCGGGCCCTCGACGCTGTACGTGTTCCAGGCGGTCAGGCGCGGCCACACCGGCACGCAGCCCGGCGAGGTGCGGAAGCCGACGACGCCGCAGAACGCCGCCGGCAGCCGGAGCGAGCCGCCGAGGTCGGAGCCCTGGGCAAGCGGCGCCATGCCGGTGGCCAGCGCGACGCCGCCGCCGCCGGTGGAGCCGCCGCACGTGAGGTTGCGGTTCCACGGGTTGCGCGTGGGACCGAAGACCGCGTTGAAGGTGTTGGCGCCGGCGCCGAACTCCGGGGTGTTCGTCTTGCCCATGACGATGGCGCCGGCGGCCTTCAGCCGCTCGACGATCAGCCCGTCCTCGGTCGGCACGTGATGCTCGAAGATCTTCGAGCCCCACGTCGTGCGGATCCCCTTGGTGGGCGTCAGGTCCTTGATCGAGACCGGCACCCCATGCAGCGGCCCCAGCGTCGTCCCGCGCCTGCCGACCGCCGCCGTCGCCTTCCTCGCCGCCGCCAGCGCCTGCTCAGCGGCGACCGTGCAGTACGCCGTCAACCCCGGATTGACCTTCTCGATCCGCGCCAGCACCGCCCGCACCACCTCGCTCGGCGACACTTTCTTCTTCCGAATCAAGGCGACGAGGTCCACCGCCGAGGTGAAGCACAGCTCCGAGTCCGTCATGTCGTCTCCACGCTTGTTCGAACGGTGGGGGGCTTGGGGGGAGCGGCGCTCGCTCCCCCCATGTGGAAAAACCGATCAACTCGCGAGAACTTTTCTGGGATCCAAGGCGTCCCGCAGCCCATCACCCACATAATTAATCGCCAGCACCGTAAGAAAGATCGCCGTCCCCGGCAGCAGGGCCCAGTGCGGCGCGAAGTCGAGATTGTCCTTGGCGTCGAACAGGATGCGGCCCCAGGTCGGGATGTCGGAGGGAAAGCCGAGGCCCAAAAAGGACAGCGACGACTCGGTGATGATGGCCGCTGCCACGTCGATGGTGCCGGCCACGATCACCGGGCCGATCGCGTTGGGCAGGATGTGGCGGACGACCTGGCGCAGCGCCGGCGCGCCGAGGCCCCGCGCGGCCTCCACGAACTCCTTTTCACGCAGCGACAGGAACTGGGCGCGGACCAGCCGCGCCACCGGCATCCAGCGCAGCCCGCCGATGACGGCGACGATGAGGACGAACACGCCGACCTCGGGCCCGAGCGTCTTCCTCAGCACGTCGCGGAAGAGATAGACGACCAGTAGCAGCAGCGGCAGCTGGGGCAGCGAGAGGAACAGGTCGGTCACGCGCATGAGCGCCTGGTCCGCGCCGCCGCCGAGGTGGCCGGAGACCGCGCCGACGCTGACGCCGATCGTGATGCCGATCAGCATGGCCACGATGCCGACGGCCAGGGAGATGCGGCCGCCGTAGAGCATGCGGGCCAGCAGGTCCTGGCCGAGGTCGTCGGTGCCGAACGGATGCGCCCACGTCGGGCCCCGCAGCTTGGCCTTGAAGTCGATCTCGTCGATCGGCACGCGGTAGACGAACGGTCCCGCGATGACCGCCACCACCATGAACACCAGCACGACGGCGCCGAACGTGGCCAGCCGGTGGCGGCGGAAGCGCAGGAAGGTCTCTGCCCACAGCGTGCGCGGCGCCGGTCGCGCCGCCGCCGCCAGCCCGGCGGCCAGGGTCTCGGAGCCCACGCCATCGGCCATTAGTGGTAGGCGATCCGGGGGTCGAGCCAGCCGTAGAGCAGGTCGGCCAGCAGGTTGAAGAGCACGACCAGGCACGAGTACACGAACGTGATCGCCATGACGACCGGCGTGTCGTTGGCCAGGATCGAGCTGATCAGCAGCGAGCCGATGCCGGGCACCCGGAAGATCTGCTCGGTGATGACGGCGCCGGTGAAGACCGTGGGAATCTGCAGGGCGACCAGCGTGACGACCGGGATCAGCGCGTTGCGCACGACGTGCTTGACCAGCGTGGTGTGCTCGGCCAGCCCCTTGGCCCGCGCCGTGTTGATGTAATCCAGGCGGACGACGTCGAGCACCGCCGAGCGCATGAAGCGTGTGAGCACCGCGCCTTGGAACAGGCCCAGGACGGTGACCGGCATGATGGCCTGCTTGACGAGCGCCCAGTAGTACTGCCAGCCGCTGCCGCCGAGGTCGGCGCGGTAGATGAAGGGCAGCCAGTCGAGGTAGATCGAGAAGAACAGGATGAACAGCAGCCCGGTGAAGAACGTGGGCAGCGAGAAGCCGATGAAGGCGATCGTCGTGGCGATCTGATCGAAGATCGAGTAGGGACGGACGGCCGAGAGCGTGCCGATGGGCAGCGCCACCAGGATGCCGAGCAGCTGGGCGGAGCCGAGCACGTAGAGCGTGGTCGGCAGCCGCTGCAGGATGAGCGTGGTCACGTTCACGCGGCTGACGAACGAGAAGCCCCAGTCGCCGTGCACCATGGCGGTGAACCAGCGCGCGTAGCGGATCGGCAGCGGATCGTCCAGGCCGAACTGGTGGCGCAGCTGCTGGGCCACCTCGGGCGGGACGTTGGGGTTGGTCGCCAGCTCCTCGAACGGATCGCCGGGCGCCAGCGCCAGGATGGTGAAGAGGACGAGGCTGATGCCGGCGAGGACCGGCACCGCGATCAGCAGGCGGCGGACGAGGTACTTGCCCATCGCACGGTGGGGGCCGGGCGTCGGGCCCGGCCCCGTCCGCCGTCTACGCCTCGCGGTACCAGTTCTCGAGGTTCCAGAAGTCGGAGTCCCAGCCGCTCTGCTCGACGCGCAGCTGCTTGCTGACGGCCGCCACCCGCGGGCGGAACACGACCGGGATGACCACCACGTTGGCGATCACCAGCTCGTTCATCTTGACGAACAGCGCGGCCCGCTTGACCGGGTCGAGCTCGGTCTCGGCCGCGTGGTAGAGCTTGTCGTACTCCTCGTTCCTCCAGCGGGTGATGTTGCGACCCTGCCACTTGTTGGCCTTGGTGGCCACCTCCCACGACGTGAACTGGTTCATGAACAGCTCGGGGTCCGGCTGCGTCATGGTCGTCGTGTACATCTGGATGTCGGTGTAGAAGTGCGTGTAGGTGTCGGGGTTGGCCACGTCGGAGGAGAAGAAGACCGAGGCGGTCACCGACTTCAGCTCCATCTCGATCCCCGCCTTGGCGGCCGCCTGCTTGACGATGGCCTGGTTCTTCTGGCGCGGGGCGTTGATCGAGGTCGAGTAGACCATCTTGAGCTTGACGCCGTTCTTCTCGCGGATGCCGTCGCCGCCGCGCTTCCAGCCGGCGGCGTCGAGGATCTGGTTGGCCTTGTCGACGTTGAACTCCCAGTGGGTGGCCTTGGACGCGAAGCGCTTGGGCTCGTTCAGGAAGTTGGCGGTGGCGATACCGGTGCGCCCGTAGATCTGCTCCTGCACGGCCGCACGGTCCACCAGCAGATTGAGCGCCTGGCGGACGGCGGGGTCGGTCAGGAACGGATGCTTCGTCTTGACGCTGGAGCGCTCGCCGTCGACGTCCTTGTTGGGATCGGTGTTGTTGAGCTGGATGTGCTCGATGTTGCCGCCGGCCACGATGTCGGCGCGGCCGCGGCCGCCCTGCTCCAGGCGCTTGAGGATCTCGTCCTCGACCTGCATGTTCCAGGCGTAGTCGTACTCGCCGGTCTGGATGACCGCCCGGGCCGCCGACACCGCGTCGCCGCCGCCCTTCATCTCGATGGCGTCGAAGAAGGGGCGGTTGGGCATGTGATAGGTCGGGTTCAGCTCGCCGCGCACGAGGTCGCCGGGCTTGAAGTCCACGAACCGGTAGGGGCCGGTGCCGACCGGCTTGAGGTTCGTCGGCGCCTCCCGGGACTTCGCGCCCTTGAACGCCTCGAACAGGTGCTTGGGGATGACCATGCCGCGCACGCCCACGAAGGCGTCGGCCCAGAACGGCGTCGGCTTGGCGAACGTCACCTTGATGGTGTGGCTGTCGAGCTTGTCGACCTTGATGTCCTTGTACGTCGCGATGGACACCGACGCGGTGGCCGGGTCGGCGCAGTACTCCCAGGTGAACACGCAGTCGTCGGCGGTGAACGGCTTGCCGTCGTGCCAGGTCACGCCCTTCTTGAGCTTCCAGACGACCGACTTGCCGTCCTTGGCCACGCCGCCGTTCTGCGCGGTCGGGATCTCGGCGGCCAGCGTCGGGTAGAGATTGCCGTCGGGATCCCAGGAGGCCAGCGGCTCGTAGAAGATGCGCGAGCCATCCTGGTCCTTGGTGCCGACCGCGAAGTGCGGGTTCAGCAGCGTGGGGCCCTGCCACCAGAGCGTCTTGAGCGTGCCGCCGCCGCCGCGCTTGGTCGCCTTGTAGGCCAGCCGGGACGTCTGGGCGTGGGCCACGCCGGCCGACAGGAGCATCTGGTTGGCCAGCGGCGCCGTGAGGCCCAGCCCGATCATCATCTGCACGAAGCGCCGCCGGCTCAGCCGGCCGCCCTTCACGTCGTCGATCAGCGATCGTAGCTCGCGCTCGTCCATGACGTCCTCCCGCGGGAATGATATCTCATGCCCTGTACCAGTAGGGCAGGTGCCAGAACGTCGAGTCCCATCCGGACAGGTCCATGCCGTTCAGGCGGGCGCCGGCGGCACCCACGCCGTTGCGCGCGAGCACGTTGATGACGACCACGTTCTGGATGACCAGGTCGTTCATCTTGATGAACAGCGCGGCCCGCCTGACCGGTTCCATCTCGGTCTCGGCGGCCCGCCACAGCCGGTCGTACTCCTCGTTGCGCCAGCGGGTGATGTTGCGGCCGGCCCACTTGTTGTCCTTGCCGGCGGCCTCCACCGACAGGAACTGGATCATGAACTGCTGGGGGTCCGGCGAGCCCATCGTGGTCGTGTACATCTGCAGATCCGCGTAGAAGTGCGGATAGGTGTCGGGGTTGGCGGCGTCCGAGGAGAAGAACGCCGACGGGACCACCGACTTGAGCTCGAGCTCGATGCCGGCCTTGGCGCAGGCCTGCTTGACAATGGCTTGCGTCTTCTGGCGCGGCTGGTTGATCGAGGTCTGGAACACGAGCCGCAGCCGCTTGCCGTCCTTGCTCCGCACGCCGTCGCCGCCGCGCTTCCAGCCGGCCGCCTCCAGCAGGGCGTTGGCCTTGTCCACGCTGAACTCCCAGCGCGTGTTGGGCGAGCGGAAGCGCGGGGGCGCGTTCAGGAAGTTCGCGGAGGTCTGGCCCTGGCGCCCGTAGATCTGCTCCTGCACCGCGGCCCGGTCCACGAGCAGCGTCAGCGCCTGGCGCACGGCCGGGTCGCTGAAGATCGGGTGCACGGTCTTGAGGCTGGCGCGCTCGCCGTCGACCTCCTTCCACGGATCCGTCGTGTTGACCTGGATGTGCTCGGGGTTGCCGCTGGGGAAGATCTCCACGCGGCCCTTGCCGCCCTGCTCGAGCCGGCGCAGGATCTCGTCCTCCACCTGCATGTTCCAGGCGTAGTCGTACTCGCCGGTCTGCAGCACCGCGCGCGCGGCGGAGACGGCGTCGCCGCCGCCTTTCATCTCGATCGTGTCGAAGAACGGCCGGTTGGCGACGTGATAGGTGGGGTTCGTCTCCCCGCGCACGACGTCGCCCGGCTTGAAGTCCACGAAGCGGTAGGGGCCGGTGCCGACGGGCTTGAGGTTGGCGGGCGCCTCGCGCGACTTCGCGCCCTTGTACGGCTCGAAGGCGTGGCGCGGGATGATCATGCCGCGGTAGCCGCAGAAGGCGTCGGCCCAGAACGGCGTGGGCTTCTTGAACACGACCTTCACGGTGTGGGAGTCGAGCTTCTCGACCCGCTCGAGGTCGCGATAGTTGCCGTGGAAGACGGAGGCGGTCGCGGGATCGGCGTTGTACTCCCAGGTGAACACGACGTCGTCGGCGGTGAACGGCTTGCCGTCGTGCCAGACGACCCCCTGCTTGAGCCGCCACGTCACCGACGTCCCGTCGCGGGCCACGCCGCCGTTGGCCAGGCTCGGCGCCTCGGCGGCCAGCGCGGGCACGACGTTGCCGTCGGGGTCGAAGCCGGCCAGCGGCTCGTAGAAGATGCGCGAGGCGTCCTGGTCCTTGGTGCCGGTGGCGAAGTGGGGGTTGAGCAGCGTGGGCGCTTGCCACCAGAGGGTCTTGAGCAGCCCGCCGCCCCCGCGCTTCGTCGGGGTGAAGGCGGGCGCCTTGGGCTGGGCGGTGGCGATCCCGGCGGAGGCCAGCATCTGGGCGGCCATCGGGGCGGTGAGGCCCAGGCCGACCATCATCTGGACGAAGGCACGGCGGCCGAGACGGCCCGCCTTGACGTGGGCGATCAGCTCGTGGAGTGCGTGATGGTCCATGGGGGTCCTCGTGGAGTTAGAGCGCCTCGATCACGGCGTCGGCACATTGACGGGTCGAGGCGGATCCGCCGATGTCCTGGGTATGAGCGCGGGAATCGGTCAGGGCGCGGGCCACCGCGGCGTCGATGCGGTCGGCGGCGGCGGTCACCGCGGGGTCGTGTTGCTGCAGGCCGAGCCAGCGGCACAGGAGCGCGGCCGAGAGGATGGCCGCGATCGGGTTGGCGAGGTCCTTCCCGGCGATGTCGGGGGCGCTCCCGTGGCAGGGCTGGAAGAGCGCGTAGCGGTCGCCCACGTCGGCCGAGGGGGCCAGGCCGAGCCCGCCCACGGTGGCGGCGCCGAGGTCGGACAGGATGTCGCCGAACATGTTCTCGAGCACGACCACGTCGTAGCGCCAGGGCGCCTGGACCAGGTACATGCTCATCGCGTCCACGTAGGCGAAGTCGGTCCGCACGTCCGGATAGGCGCACGCGGTCTCCTGGAAGACCTGCCGGAAGAACGCGTAGGAGCGGAACACGTTGGCCTTGTCCACGCACGTCACGCGTGCGACCCCGTCGGCGGGCGCCCCGTGGCCGCGCGCCCGCGCGGTCTCGAAGGCGCGGCGCACCACCCGCTCGGTACCCTTCCGCGTGATCACCAGGGTGTCCACCGCCAGCTCCTCGCCCACCTTCGAGCCCCCGCCCAGGGAGGCGAAGAGGCCCTCGGTGTTCTCGCGGAAGATCACGTAGTCGATCCGCGCGTCGGGGGGCACGCGCAGGGGGCTCGGCACCCCCGGGTAGAGCTTGACCGGGCGCATGCCGGCGTAGAGGTCGAGGATCATGCGAAGGCTGATCTGGGGCGTGAGCTCGGTGCCGTCGGACTGGCGGATGTCGGGGAGGCCCGCCGCGCCGAACAGGATCGCGTCGACCGCCCGGCACAGGTCCACCGTCTCCCGCGGGAGATCCTCGCCGGTGCGCCGGTAGAGGGCCGCGCCCATCTCGGCCGGCTCGAAGGAGAAGCGCAGCCCGTCACCCTGGACCGCCTCGAGCACACGTGCGGCCTCGCCGAGCACCTCGGGGCCGATGCCGTCGCCGCCGAGCTGCGCGATCTTGTAATGGCTCAAGCTCTTGACGTGAGCAGGCGCACCGCGACGTCGATGGCCTCGAGCATGCTCTCGGGATTCGCGATGCCCTTCCAGGCGCGGTCGAAGGCGGTCCCGTGGTCGACCGAGACGCGTAGGAACGGCAGGCCGACCGTGACGT
>DASSLH010000441.1:0-2304 GCA_035689625.1 Candidatus Methylomirabilota bacterium
CGTGACGGCGGGCCGGGTGACGATCGAGACGTCCATCCAGGCCGGCTCAGCAACGGCGGCAGATGTCATCAACATCCCGAACCCGGCCACGCCGACCTTGAAGCCCTCAAACTTCTCCCTGGCGACGGCACTCGCCAGTCCCGTCACGATCTCGTGGACGCAGCCCACGTTCCAGGTAGATACGCTGTTCGTCAACCCGAACGTCTATGTCTCGCCGACCGGCCAGGGCTTCTTCTGTTCCGTCCAGGACAGCCAGTTCGGCGGCAACCTGGACCCCGGCACGACCCAGGCGACGATCACGTTCCCGCGGACGTGCAATGGTCAGCCTGTCCAGCAGGCGAGCGTGTGCATCTTCTACATCGGCACCGGTGGCGAGACGAGCGACGCCTGCTGGTTCTGGAGCACGATGGCGCCTGACCTGACCATCACCGCGATCTCCGCGCCCTCGAGCGGCACCCGCGGCAGCCCCATCTCGGTGAGCGCCACCGTCATCAACGTCGGCAGCGCCGCCTCCGGGCCGTTCCGTATCAGCTGGTATATCTCGCCGTCTACCGCGAGCGCTCCCGGCACGGGCGTGCTGGTCGCCCAGACCGACGAGGTCAGCCTGGGCACCGGAGGCTCCGTCATGGCACCCGCCACGTTCACGATCCCGCCGATCACACCGGGCACCTACGCCCTCTCGGCCGTGGCAACCAGCCTCTCGGTCACCGATCCGAACCCGAGCAACAACGGCTTCACGTCGCCGACGCCGATCACGATCAACTAGGACATGGGCACCGACGTGAACGCTCGGCCATTCGGTTAGGATGGGGGCCATGTTCTGCCGGGTGCGGGGAGCGGTGCGGAGGCTGGTAGCCCTTGTCGTAGTGGCGCTGATTCTCTGGCCCCACGGTGTGGCCCACGCCCAGGCCGGGCGCGACGCCTATATAAAAGGTCTGGAGCACCTGGACGCCAAGCGCTGGGAGCAGGCGATCCAGGCCTTCGATGCCGCCATCGCGGCGGAGCCGAAGGAGAACAAGGGCGCGCGCCTGTACGGCATGCGCTACGGCTACTTCCCGCACCGCGACAAGGGCATCGCGCTCTACCACCTCAACCGGTTCGACGAGGCCGTCGTCGAGCTGGAGGAGTCGATCCGCCAGGGCGCCACGCCGGAGGCGACGAAGACGCTGACCCTGGCGAAGCAGAAGGCGCCGGCGGTCGCCACCAGCGGCGTGTGGCGCGACCAGTGGTGGGACTTCTACGAGCGCGGGCTCAAGTACTCCGAGGCCGGCGCCTGGAAGGCCGCCATCCAGGACTTCCGCGCCGCCCGCGGCAAGCGCGACAAGGAGGACCGCAGCGCGCGCACGTACGGCGTGGCGTTCATCGACTACTTCCCGGTCCGCGAGCTGGGCGTGGCGCTCTACCACGACGGCCAGTACAAGGCCGCCGTCGAGGCGCTCGAGAAGTCGCTGGCCGCCTACCCGACGGCCAAGGCCGCCTACTACTACAACCTGGCGCGGGCGGCGCTGCTGCGGCAGGCGGCGGCCGACACCCAGCCGCCGCGGATCAAGATCGAGGCGCCGGCCGACGGCCTGCTGACCAGCGCGCTGGCCCTGGAGGTCCGCGGCACGGCCGAATCGAAGAACCAGGTCGCCGCCGTCGAGATCAACGGCGAGCGCCAGATCATCGACGCCGCGATCGCGAGCCAGCCGTTCACCCAGGTGGCCGAGCTGGCGCCGGGCGCCAACGTCATCCAGGTGCGCGCGCGCGACCTCATCGGCCAGGAGACGGTCAGCACGGTGAGCGTGCTCGTGGACCGCGAGGGCCCGGTCGTCGTCATCGACGGCGCGGTCCGCACGCCGGCCGGCCTGCTGCGGCTGGAGGGCAGCGTCTCCGACAACGTGCGGCTGGGCCCGATGCAGGTCAACGGCCAGCCGGCCGCGCTCGCCGCCGGCGCCCAGAGCGCGTTCGCGGTCGAGGTGCCGGCCACGGCGACGGCGTTCGCCATCGAGGCCGCCGACGCCGTCGGCAACGTCACGCGCGTGCGCATCCCGATCCCGGCCACGCTCAGGCAATCGGGCGCGCGCCACGACTGGGACGTCGTTCCCGTCGCCTGGCGCGCGCAGATCGGGCTGCCATCCTTCCTGTCCTCCAGGCCCGGCCTCACGCTCGAGATGGAGAAGCCGCCGGCCGAGGTGCAGCAGGAGTCGGTCTCGGTCGCCGGCATCGTGTCGGCCAGCGCCGGCCTCAAGGAGCTGAAGGTCAACGGCCAGGCCCAGCAGATCCCGGCCGCGGCGGCGAGCAAGCCGTTCGCCTTCAGCTACG
>DASSLH010000442.1:0-2960 GCA_035689625.1 Candidatus Methylomirabilota bacterium
GGCGTCAGCGTGGACGTCCACGCGTCCACGTAGTTCGCGGCGGTCAGCTGCCCGGGCAGGTAGCGCAGCGGCGTGGCGTACAGCTCGGCGCGCGTCTTGAGCGAGGTGAGGAAGACCCAGGCGAACGGGCCCAGCGCGAAGAGCGTGAGCCCCAGCAACCCCAGCCACAGCACCGGGCCACCCAGCACGCGCTCGAGCGGGTCGGCACGGCGCGCCCTCACGTCGCGCTCTCGATGCCGCGGGTGACGCGCAGGTAGAGCACCGTGAAGACGAGCATGATCGCCAGCAGCACCACCGACAGCGTGGCCGCGTAGCCGAAGTCCAGCGTCGAGTACGCCGTCAGCAGCGTGTAGGTGGACGTGATCTGGGTGGCGTTGGCGGGGCCGCCGCTGGTCATCACGAAGATCAGGTCGGCGTAGTTGAACGTCCAGATCACGCGGGTGGCGGTGGCCACGACGATGATCGGCCGCAGCAGGGGCAGCGTGAGGTGGACGAAGCGCTGCAGCACGCTGGCGCCGTCCACGCGGGCGGCCTCGTAGAGCTCGTCGGGGATCGCCTGCAGGCCGGCCAGCAGCATGATGGCGAAGAACGGCACCCCACGCCAGACGTTGGCCGCGATCACCGCCGGCATCGCCAGCGCCGGATCGGACAGCCACGCCACCGGCTCGCGCAGCAGCCCCAGGCGCCGGAGCAGGTCGTTCAGCACACCGTAGTTCGGCTGGTAGAGCCACTCCCACACCAGCGCGACGACCACGCCCGGCACGATCCACGGCAGCAGCGTGACCGTGCGCACGAAGGCGCGGCCGCGGAAGGACTGGTGCAGCAGCAGCGCGGCGGCGAAGCCGCCCACGAACTGCAGGCTGACCGAGCCGAACACCCACACCAGCGAGTTCCACAGGGTGAGCCAGAACGTGTCGTCGTGCAGCAGCCGGGCGTAGTTGCCCAGGCCGATGAAGCCGTACTCGCGGGGGCGGATCAGCACGTGGCGATACAGGCTCATGTGCATGGCCTTGAGGATCGGGAACACGATCGTGCCGGCCAGGCAGACGGCCACCGGCAGCACGTACAGGTAGCCCGTCGCCCGCTCGCGCGCCCGCCGCGAGAGCAGCGGGCGCGGCAGCGGGACGGCGACGGAGGCCGGCGTCGAGGCCATCAGCCCATGTTCTTGGTCAGCATGTCGGCGAACTTGTCGAGGAACTCGCGGGCGGAGAGCCTGCCGACCAGCGCCTGCTGGAACAGCGGCACGCCCTCGGAGTCGAGCTTGCCGCCCCAGCCGGCGTGGGCGAGGTAGGGGCTCACCATCGAGAACGGGAACGACTTGACGAAGCCGGCCAGCGCCGGGTCCCTGGTGAACTCCGGCCGGTCGGCCACACTCTTGCGCGAGGGCAGCAGTCCCAGCGTCTTGGAGTACATGAAGTGCGGCTCCGGCTCCATCGCCCACGCCATGAACCGCCAGGCGCCGTCGCGGCTCTTGGCGCCCTTGAACGCGGTGAGCGTCTCCGAGAAGTAGAAGGACGCGCGCTTCTTGGCGGGGCCGATCGGCAGCGGCACCGTCGCGAAGTTGTCGGCCTTGACGAAGTCCTTCTGCTCCTCCGACGAGCCGGAGTTGTGCAGGTAGGCGTTGGTGACGCCGCGGCCGAAGCCCTCGACGATCTGCCGCCAGCCGTCGGTCGGCACGCTCGGGGGGCAGACCTTGTGCTTGCGGAACAGGTCCAGGTACCAGTCGAGCCCCTCGGCGGCTTCCTTCGAGTTGATCGCCACCTTGCCGTCCCTGAGCACCTGGGCGCCGTTGGCGTACATGAACTCGGTGGCGTAGAGCACGGCCCACGTCCCCTGCCCGCGCATGCCGAAGCCGTACTGGTTGCGATCCGGCTTCGTCATCGCCCGGGTGTAGGCCAGGAACTCGTCGAAGCTCCAGTCGTCGCGCGGGGGCCTGACGCCGTACTCCTTGGTGCGGTCGCGCCGCCAGTAGAGCGCGTCGTTCGTCACCACCCACGGGAAGGACAGGATCCGGTCCTTCACCGTCACCGTCTGCCAGGCCAGCGGCAGCACGTCGGCGTAGCCGGGCCAGTCGTGCACCTTGCCGGTGAGGTCCTCGACCGCCCCCATGCCCTCGAACTCGCCCACCCAGTTGTCCCAGACCTGGGCGAGGTCGGGCGGCGAGCCGGCCGCGATGCTGGAGATCAGCTTCTGCCGCGCCTGCGCCTGCGGGACGAACTCGACCTTCACCGCGAAGTCCTTCTGCGCCTGGTTGAAGCGCTGCACGAGCGACTCGACGAGCGCGGTGCGCTTGGGCTCCGGCACGCTGAACTGGAAGCGCACCGGGGCGGCGCCCCAGGCGCGGCGGGGGCGGAGCAGCGGCTGCTCCCACCAGGCGAGCTCGGCAGCGGACAGCGCGCCGGCGGCGGCCATGCCCTTGAGCACCTGACGGCGGGACAGGATCCAGCGCTCGTCCATCGTGTCCTCCTCGAGGGGCGGGTGGCGTCGGTCGTAACACGCCCCCGCGCGCCCGTCAACGCGCGGCGGCCCCGACGCCTCAGCGCCGGCGCCCGAGCCCCCAGGCCCAGGCGAAGGCGCCGATCAGCGAGGGCGCGACGACCAGCGCCTGCAGCAGCGCGGCGATCGTGTTGTTGGCCAGGTCGTGGGTGTACTGCAGCCCGGTCACGCCGAGGAACGACGCGATCAGCGTGATGAGCCAGTTCGACCAGGCGGGGACGATGACCAGCCAGGCCAGCCGGCGCCGGCCCGTCTCGCCGTAGCAGAGCATGTCGAGCGTGGCGCCGACGAGCAGCAGCCAGAAGCCGCCGAGCAGGCCGTTGAGGTGCGCGGCCAGCGCCAGCCGCGGTAGGCCCACCGTCACCTGCCCGGTGAGCGCGAAGGCCGCCCAGATGCCGGTGACCATCCCGATGGCGAACAGCCAGGCGCCCGAGGCGGCCAGGCGCCGCCGCAGCGGGTCGGGC
>DASSLH010000443.1:0-25522 GCA_035689625.1 Candidatus Methylomirabilota bacterium
GTGAGGTCGGCCTTCATCGATTCCTTCGACTTTCCGAGTCCGGTCATCTTGAAGTCGTTGACGTTCACCACGCGCGGCAGGCCGGCCACCCGCTCGAAGAACTTGGCGAGCTGGTGGTAGCTGCCCTGGGCGCTCAGCGTGATCGGGATCTCGCTGACGATGTCCTTGGGCTGGGCCGCCTTCGGCTGGAAGAGCGACACGCCCAGGCCCGCCTGCTCGGCGGCCGTGGACAGCGCCCGGTAGAGCGTGGGCGTCTCCTTCTCCGAGGGCAGGCGATCGCGCAGCAGGGCGAACCGCTTCTCGAGCTCGACCGTCTCGCGACGGAACCGCTCGATCTCGGCCACCTGGACCCGCGCCTGGTTGACCTCGGTCGTGACCTGCATGTGCTTCTTGTTCAGCTCCTCGATGCGCGCCTGCGCGGGCGAGATGGCCAGGAAGTACCCGCCGGTCACGAAGGCGAGCAAGATGATGACGCCGAGGACGACCTTGGGCAGCTTCGGGCCGTCGACGAAGTTCTGGAGGGCCGCCGGGAGCGCCATGTCAGATCTCGAACTTGCACGTGACCTCGAAGGTCACGAGGTTGGGCGCCTTGTCGAGCGCCTGGCGGGACACGACGATGTCGACGTCCTTGAACCTGCCGCTGGCCTTGAGGTTGGCCATGAAATCGGACACGGCCGTGGTCGTGAACGCGGTGCCGCTGAGCTTCAACCCGGACTCCTTCTGCTCGAGGCTGGTGATCCACAGGTCGCGCGGGACGGTGTCGGCGAACGAGTCCAGCAGCGCGATGGGCCGGCCCTGGTCCCTGGTGAGCTGGTCGAGCACGTCCACGCGCTTCTTGACGTCGGCCAGCCGCGCCTTGACATTGGCGCCGTCGCCCAGCGTGGCCTTCAGCGACGACAGCTCGCGGTTCAGGCGGTCGACGTCGGCCGCCACCCGCGTCTCCTCGGCGGAGAGCGTCCAGTACCAGTAGCCGAGCCCCAGCAGGGTCAGCACGCCCAGGATGCCGAACAGGATCCCGAGGTTGAACGATGGCAGCGTCAGGCTCATCGACGGCCGGCGATGCCGCGTCTCGGGCGGCGCGAGATTGATGCGGATCACTTCGCTTGCTCCTTGTCACTCGGCCGGCGCAGGGCCAATCCCACCGCGACGGCCAGCGCCGGCGCCAGCGCGGCGGCATCCTCTCCGTAGGCGGGCGCGACCTCGATGCGCTCGAAGGGCCGGGCCAGCTCGACCGGGATGCCCCAGTTCGACGACAGGTACTCGTTGAGGCCCGGCAGCTGCGCGCAGCCGCCCGCCAGCACGATCTTGCCGATGCGCTCCGACTCGGCGGTCGAGGCGAAGTAGTCGAACGTCCGCTGGACCTCCAGCGAGAGGTCGCGCGAGACGGCCTCCAGCGGCGGCACCAGCGTCTCCCACTTCACGCCGACCTCCTTGCCGAGCTTGGCCGCCTCGGCCTGCTCGAAGGAGATGTTCAGGCGCTGGGCGATCGCCTGCGTGTAGTTGTTGCCGCCGAACGGGATGTCGCGGGCGAAGATCGTGGCCCCGGCCCGCAGGACGTTCGTCTTCATGATGGAGGCGCCGATGTCGATCAGCGCGACCGCCTCGCCGTCCTCGCCGGGGAAGTTGACCTCGAACTGGTTGCCCAGCGCGAAGCCGTCCACGTCCACGATCGAGGGCGTGAAGCCGGCCTGCTCGACGACGGACATGTAGTCCGTGACCTTGGCCTTCTTCACCGCCACCAGGATCAGGTCGAGCTGGCCGCCGGTCTTGCCGACGGTGTGGTGGTCGATGAACACCTCGTCGATCGCGAACGGGATGTGGTGTTCGGCCTCGAGACGGACGACGTCGTCGATCTCCTGCGGCGGCACCTCGGGGATCTGGATCTTCTTGATGATCAGCTCGCGGCCGCAGATGGAGATGACCGCGTCGCCGCCCGTGATGCCGGCCTTGGCCACCGCTTCCTTGATGGCGTCGGCGACCGTGCCGGGGTCGTTGATCGTGCCCTCGGTGATGGTCTCGTTCGGCAGCGACACCATGCCGAAGGCCGTCACGGTGCGGCTGGCGCCGCTGTCGTGGATCTGGACGGCCTTCACGGCGCTGGAGCCGATGTCCAGTCCGAAGCTCTCGCGCTGTTTGCGGAAGATCTTGTTTAACAAGTCATTTTACTCGCTGGGTTAGTAGTATAGATTTGCGGCCGTGTTCGACCAACGTTTTCCCGCACACTAGGCTTGGGGGGTTCGATGCGCGCGAAGCCCCACCGCTCGGCCAATCATCGTTGCGATTACTTTCCGTCGGCAGGGAAATCGTCCCGGATGCGCACCGTGTTCTGCGATGTGAGATCCTGCGTCGCTTGCTGGCCGGCCGCTACGCTCACGCGCAGGCGCCAGTGCGCCTCGCCGGCGATGCGATCGGTGACCTTGTAGGTGCCGGCGGGCACGCTGCGGAACGTGTAGCGGCCGTCCTCGTCCGTGCGGACCACCATGTGGAACTCCTGGTTCGGCGTCCCGCGCACGCCCTTGAGGAACAGCTGCAGCCGGGTGAGCTTCATCGGCGGCTCGCCGTCGGTCCACGACACGCGCCCGGTGACGGTGCTGTCGCCGCGGTCGGGGTCCTTGCTGGCGGCGGCCGTGCCCTCGGCGCTGTCGCCACCCTCGCTGCCGCTGGCGGTGGTGGTCGTCGCGCCAAGGACGCCGGCGGCGATCAGCCAGTTGCGGGCGGCCTCGGCCTCCGGCGAGCCGGCCGGCGCGTTGGCCAGCACCCAGCGGAACTCGCGGATCGCCTCCTCCCGCAGCTCCAGGTGCGTGGCGGCGACGGCCAGCGAGTAGTGCAGGCGCAGGTCGGTCGGCTGCTTGACGATCGCCTCGCGCAGCAGGCGGGTGGCGCTCGACCAGTCACCGCGGTCGAAGGCCTTCATCGCCTCGGCGGCGACGTCGTACTCCTGCTTGGGCGCCGGCGCCGGGCTGCCGCAGGCGGCGAGCAGCAGGCCGAGCAAGACGGCGGCGAGCGCGTGCCGCACGCTCAGATGTTGCGGAACCGCACCCGGCCCTCGACCCTGGCGTGCTGGTCTCCGGCCGAGTTGGCCTGGGCACCGCGTTCGGTCTGGGTGACGATCTGGATGCGGATCTCACGGATGTTGGCGAACGTAGCGTTGAGCGCGGCCGGCGTAGCGTTGTTGTAGCACCAGATCTGCAGCGACTGCACGCCGCCCACGAGGACCGTCGTCGTGCCGGCCTTGGTCTGCTGCAGGTCCGTTCCGTTCATCTGGTACGTCGTTGCCACGCCGTTCTCGTCCGTGAAGCCGATGGACGTGCCGCCGCCGCCGCCAGCGGCCGGCAGCGAGGGCGGCGTGCCGTTCGCGCAGTTGTTGTCGATCGACGTGATGACCTGGGTGGTGCCGCCAACGGGCAGCGCGGAACGGACGTCGCTGATCATCGTGTCGAGCGCCAGCCGCGCGTTCTGCTGGACCTCGACCCGGGCCGAGCCGGTCAGGTACGCGAGCTGCCCCTGGCGCTGCAGCGTGAAGAGCGCGCCCATCATGAAGCCGAGGATGGCGACGGCGATGAGCAGCTCGGCCAGCGTGAAGCCGTGCGCGTCGCGAGCGAGGCGCCTCATTTCTGGGACACCAGCCATTCGAGGTAGACGGTCTTGTTGGTCGCCGAGCCGCCGCTGGCGCTCAGCGGCCGGTACGTCACCGTCACCCCGACCTTGCGCATCATCTGGGCCGGCACGCCGGCCGCGACGCCGGCGCAGGAGACGACCGAGCACTGGGTGACGCGCACCTGGCGGCTGTACTGCGTGTAGCCGGACACGTTGGCCTCGTCGGCGAACTGGGTCGTGCCCACGCCGCCGCACGTCGCGGCGATCGTGGCCGTCGGCGGACTGACGCTCGTGTCCACCACCAGCGTGGGGACCGGGGGACCCGTGGGCGACGCGCCGCCGGGCGAGATGCCCAGGCAGTCGGTGGCCGGGGTCGCCGTCCAGCTGGCCGAGCGGGCGCGCTCGATCATCTGCTCGGCCAGGAACGTCGCTGTCGAGAGCTGGCTGCCTTCCTGTACGCCGTAGCTCGAGACCGGGATCACGACGGCCAGGCCCGCCAGGCCCAGGCCGATGATGGCGACCGCCACGAGGATCTCGGCCAGCGTCAAGCCGCGCTCGTTGAGGATCATGGTGCGCACCTCGCCCGTCATGGCCCGATCCGCACGCGGCCGGTCGTGGCCATGGTGACGTTGATGGTGCCGCCGCCGGAGCGCGTGACCGTCAGTGTGCCGTTGTTCACGCACGGCGCGGTGGCGACGCCGGCTCCGAGGTATCCGAAGCAGAGGTTGTTGGTGCCGCTCACCGAGAGTCCCGTCGGCAGGTACATGTAGCCAGCGGTGTCGGTGCCGGGGCCGGTGTACGCCGCCGCTGCGCAGGTGCCCTGGTGATACTGGAACCCGGTGGCGTCGTACGTCACGCACACCGTGTTGTTCAGCCGGATGGCGAGCTGGCGGGCGTTGTTGAGGATGACGACCGTCTGCTCGGCGCCCGCGCGCATCGCGGAGGAGCGGAAGTACGTCCACAGCGACGGGATGGCCACGCCCATCGTCACGCCGATGACGGCGATGACGACGAGGATCTCGGCCATCGAGAAGCCGGCCGCGCTGCCTAGGCTCCGCCGAATGCGCTCAGGTACCACCGCACCATCCTTTCGCCCCAGAAGAGGCCGATCGCGCCTCCTGCTGCAAGGAAGGGACCAAACGGGAGTGGGTCCTTCCTGCCCCGAAGGCCGGACCCGATGAGGGCCGCGGCGAGAATACCGCCTCCCACCGCCGAAACAAAGAGGCTTGATAACAGGATTTTCCAGCCCAGGAAGGCCCCCAGCATCGCCGCCAGTTTCACGTCGCCGCCGCCCATCGCCTCCTGGCCGGCCATCCAGGACCCTACCAGCGCGATCGCGAAGAAG
The DNA here is from genome assembly GCA_035689625.1 of Candidatus Methylomirabilota bacterium. GTDB lineage: Bacteria > Methylomirabilota > Methylomirabilia > Rokubacteriales > CSP1-6 > AR5. The sequence goes on from DASSLH010000443.1 coordinate 4,943, forward strand.
ATCGCGCCGCCGACCGCGACGCCGATCAGGGAGTCCTGCCAGGGCACGCGCCGCGTGGCCAGATTGGCAAGGACACCTGCCAGAATGCCGGGAAGCGTGATCGCGTCGGGGATGATCTGTCGCGCCAGATCGATCATCGTGATCGCCACCAGCGCGGCCAGCAGCACGCAGGCGACGACGGCATCGAGCGTGGGGCCGAAGGCGAGACAGGCGGCGCCGAAGAGCGCGCCGGTGACCGCCTCGACCAGCGGATAGCGCCACGAGATCGGAATTCCGCAGGCGCGACAGCGCGCGCGCAGGAGCGCGAACGAGAGCAGCGGGATGTTGTCGTACCAGGCGATGGCCGTACCGCAGCCGGGACAGGCGGAGCCCGGCCGCACGAGGCTGCGTCCCTCGGGCAGTCGGGCGATGACGACGTTGAGGAAGCTGCCGATCATGAGGCCGACGACGACGAAGGCCGCGATCATCCCGCCACGCTGTCCTTCCGATCGAAACGATCCCGGCGGCCGGGCTGCCCGGCCGCCGGGAATGCTGCCATGAACGTCGAGTGCGTTACGGGCAGGTGGTGCCGCCGTTGCTGTCCGCGGCGGTGCTGTCACCGCTACCGCAGATCAGGAACGTGCCGGTGGCGCTGCTGGAGTACTTGTACGACGTGCCCGAGCCCGTCCAGCCGGCCGGCAGCGTCGGGGCGCTATTCATGAACGGACCGCCGACCTGGTTCTGCGCGTTGGTCTGCTGCGTGAGCAGCACGGCCGGGAACGCGCCCGACTGGTTGGTCGCCGACGGGCAGGTCGTCGCCGACGAGCCGTTGTCCGGCAGGCCGCCGCAGTGCGCCGAGTAGATGCTGACCGCCGAGGCCGTGGCGCGGGTATCGGCCTGGGCCTTGGCGATGCGGGCGCGTGCCTGCACGTTGGCGTACAGGGGCACGGCGATCGCGGCCAGGATGCCGATGATCGCCACGACGATGAGGAGCTCGATCAGCGTGAAGCCGCGCTGACCACCCAGTCGAACCCGTGTGTGCCGCATGAACGTTCCCTCCGATCGAACGAGTGACGGCGTGAATCTGGGCCGCCCAGAGTGCAGAGAGGGTGCCAGACCGGGGGCCGGCTGGAACGTCCGAGAGATCGCGAGGTTCGGCGGCCCGGCGGCCATGTGCCGCCCGGCGCCGGGTGACGACGGGCGACAGTGCCCTGACGATAATTGTCAATCGACGCCGGGCGGCTTCTGCCGCTGCTGGTACTTCTGCAGCTTGTAGCGGAACTGCCGGAAGCTGACGCGCAGCAGCTCGGCCGCGCGCGTCTGCACGCCGCCGACACGGTCGAGCGCGAGCTGGACGTAGCGCCGCTCGATGTGGTCGAGTGTGGCCTCGAGGTCGATGCCCTCGGTCGGCAGCTCGACGGCGAGCTCCTCACGGTCGCGCGGCTGCCGCACCGCCGCCGGCAGCGCGTCCACGTCCAGCATGTCGCTGGAGCCGAGCACGAGCGCGCGCTCGACGACGTTCTCGAGCTCGCGGATGTTGCCGGGCCAGTGGTACTGCTCCAGCACCGCCACCGCGGCCGGCGTCACGCCCTTGACCTCGCGGCCGACCTCGCGCGCGAGCTTCTTGATGAAGTGCGCGACCAGCAGCGGAATGTCCTCGCGCCGATCCCGCAGCGGCGGCAGGTGGACGGGGATGACGTTGAGGCGGTAGAAGAGGTCCTCGCGCAGCACGCCGTCGGCGACGGCCTTGCCGACGTCCCGGTTGGACGCCGCGATGAGCCGCACGTCCACCCGGACGTCGCGGGTGTCGCCGACGCGCCGGATCTGGCGCTCCTGGATCGCGCGCAGCAGCTTGACCTGCACCGTCTGGGGGATCTCGGTGATCTCGTCCAGGAACAGCGTGCCGCTGGCGGCGGCCGCGAACAGCCCCTCGGTGGTGGCGACGGCGCCCGTGAACGCGCCCTTGACGTGGCCGAACAGCTCGGACTCCATCAGCGTCTCGGGCACCGCGCCGCAGTTGACCGACACGAACGGGCCGTTGCGCCGGCTCGACTCGTAGTGCAGGGCCTGGGCCACCAACTCCTTGCCGGTGCCACTCTCGCCCGTGATCATCACCGTGGAGCCGCTGTCGGCGGTCTTGCGGATCGTCTCGAAGACGTCGAGCATCTTCGGGCTGTGGCCCACGAAGTTCTCGAAGCCGCGCTCGCGCCGGAGCTGGCGCTTGAGCGCCTGGTTCTCCTCCTGGAGGCGGCGCCGCTCGAGCGCGTTGGCGACCGTCAGCTTCAGCTCGTCGAGCTTGAAGGGCTTGGTGACGTAGTCGTAGGCGCCGAGCTTCATCGCCTCCACGGCCGTCTCCGTCGAGGCGAACGCGGTCACCACCAGCACCACCGTGCGCGGCGAGAACTCCTTGGCCGCCTTGAGCACGCCGAGGCCGTCCACCTTGCGCATGCGGAGGTCGGTGACGATGAGGTCGTAGCTCTCGCCCTTGAGCATCTGGATGGCGGCCTCGCCGCCGTCGGCGAGGGCGACGTCGTAGCCGGCCTGGCGGAGCATGATGGCCAGCAGCTCGCGCATGCTCTGCTCGTCGTCGACGACGAGGACGCGGATGTCAGGCATCGGCGGGCAGCGTGAGCGTGAAGGCGGTGCCGACGCCGTGGCGGCTCTGGACGTCCACCTCCCCGCCGTGGTCCTGCACGATGCGGTGCACGAGGGCCAGGCCGAGGCCGCTGCCGCCGGGCTTGGTGGAGAAGAACGGCTCGAAGATGTGCCCGAGGTCGTCGGCGGCGATGCCCTCCCCGGTGTCGGTGAGGCGCACGGTGAGGCGGCCCGCCGTCGCGCCCATCGAAACCTTCAGCTCGCCGCCCTCCGGCATGGCCTGTAGCGCGTTGACGCAGAGGTTCCACAGCGCCTGCCGCAGCTGCTGGCGGTCCACGCTCCACACCACCGTCGGGCGAAACTCGCGGACGATCTTGAGCGTGCCCGGCGCCGCGCGGTGCTCGACGAGGACCAGCACCTCGTCGGCGATCTCGGCCACGTTCACCGGCGCCCGGTTGAGCGGCACCGGCCGCGCGTACTCGAGGAAGTCGCGGATGATGCCGTTGAGGCGCTCGGTCTCCTTCTGCACGATCTGGGCGAGCCGCTCGCGCGTGTCGTCGGCCTGGCCACCGGCGGCCAGCACCTCGACCGCGCCGGACAGCGAGGCGAGCGGGTTGCGGATCTCGTGGGCGATGTTCGCCGCCATGCGCCCGAGCGTGGCCAGGCGGTCGGCGGCGCGCATGCGCGCCTCCATCGCCCGGATCGTGGAGAGATCCTCGCAGGCGGCGATGACGCCGATGCGGCGGCCGTCGCCGGCGCGCAGCTCGGAGAATGTCATGCGCACCGGCGCCTCGTCGCCGCCCGGCCGCCGCAGCGTGACCTCCCGCCAGACCGACGACCGCTCGGCCAGCTCCGCCTCGATCGCGGGCAGCGACACCGCGTCGCCGAACACCGACCAGGCCCGGCCGACGGCGGCCTGGGCGCTCACGCCCGTGATCTGCTCGGCGGCGCGGTTCAGCGCGGTCACGCGGTGCTCGCCGTCCACCGCGATGAGCCCGGTGCCGACCGAGTGGAACACGAGGTCGGTGAACGCCTCCAGGTCCTTGAGGTTGGCGTGCTCGGTCTCCAGCTCCTCGCGCGTGGAGCGGAAGCGCTCGGCCAGCCCGCCGGCCACGATGGCCACGATGAGGAACGTGCCGGCGTTGAGGAACATCGTGACGAGCTCGAGCGCGGTGCTCTCCTTGGGCGCCTCGAAGAACGCGGTCATCGGGAAGACCGTGCGCCCGAACACGAGGCCCGTATAGAGCAGGCTGTCGACGGCGGCGATCGTGAGGCCACCGGTGCGCGACAGCAGCAGGCAGGCCGCGGTGACCGACAGCACGTAGAGGAACGCGAAGATCGAGCGCGGCCCGCCGGTGGCGGCCACGACCGCCGTCACCAGCGCGGAGTCGAGCAGGAAGATGAGCCAGGTGATGCGCAGCGGCCGGGCGATCGGCGTGAAGGCCACCAGCCCGCCCGAGGTGATCGCGATCGTGAGGAGCGTCAGCGCCAGGATGCTGCGATTGGCGCCGGGCATCATCTCCTCGGGCAACAGCGGCCCCAGCGCCAGCAGCAGCACCGCGCCGCCGAGCCGGGCCAGCCCGAAGCCGCGCAGCAGCCGATTGGAGTCGACGAGCGTCATGCCCCCGCCGGGGGCGCCTCGGCTACTTGATGAGGGTGACCATCTTGAAGATCGGCAAGTACATGGCGATGACGATGCCGCCGACCGACACGCCGAGGAACACGATCATCATCGGCTCCAGCAGCGAGGTGAGGGCAGCCACGGCGGCGTCGACCTCGTCATCGTAGAAGTCGGCGATCTTGTTCAGCATGGCGTCGAGCGCGCCAGTGTTCTCGCCGACCGAGATCATGTGCACGACCATCGCCGGGAACACCGGCGTGGACTTCAGCGGCTCGGCCAGCGTGCCGCCGGCGGTGACGTGGGTGCGCGCCTGCATGACCGACTTCTCGACGACGCGGTTGCCGGAGGCGCGGGCGGTGATGAGGAGGCCTTCCAGGATCGGCACGCCGGAGGAGATCAGCGTGCCGAGCGTCCGGGTGAAGCGCGCGACGGCGATCTTGCGGATCAGCATGCCGACGACCGGGACCTTCAGCAGGAATGTGTCGATGACCATGCTGCCGTTGTCGGTGGCGTAGTAGCGCTTGATCGCGTAGATGCCGCCGCCGGCCGCGGCCAGAAAGAAGATGATGTACTTGCGCGTCACGTCCGACATCCAGATGACGATCTTCGTCGGCAGCGGCAGCTCGGCGCCCATGTTCTTGAACATGTTCGCGAACGTCGGCAGCACGAACACCATCATGAAGATGATGACGAGGCAGGCCACGCTGATGATCGTGACCGGGTACACCATCGCGCTCTTGACCTGCCCCTTGAGCTTGGCCGCCTTCTCGATGTAGGTCGACAGGCGCTGCAGGCAGACGTCGAGGACACCGCCGGACTCGCCGACGGCCAGCATGTTGACGAACAGGTTGTCGAACGTCTTGGGGTACTTGCCGAAGGACTCGGCCAGCGTGGCGCCGCCCTGCACGTCGCTGGCGATCCTCGCCGTCACGTCGCGCAACACCTTCGACTCGCTCTGCTCGGACAGGATCTGCAGGCACTGCGCGATCGGCAGGCCGGCGTCCACCATCGTGGAGAACTGCCGGGTGTAGATCGCGAGCTCCTTGGCCTTCACCTTGCCGCCGAGCTTGGGGGCCGCGGCCCCGCTGGCGGCCGCCTTGCCCTTCTTCTCCTCGACGGCGGTCGCGACCACGCCCTTGGCGCGCAGCGCCGCCACGGCGGCCGGACGGCTGTCCGCCTCGATGTCGCCGCTGACCGCCGCCGCTCCCGAGCGTCCCCTGTACGCGAAGACCGCCATAACTCCTCCTACACCGCCAGCGTGACGCGCAGCACTTCCTCGATCGTCGTGGTTCCCTCGAGCACCTTCTGCAGACCGGCTCTGCGCAGCGTCTTCATGCCCTCGCGCTCCGCGACGTCGCGGATCTCGGCGGTGTTGCCGCCCTTGAGGATCGCCTCGCGCAGCGGCTCCGTCATCGCCATCACCTCGTAGATCGCCACCCGGCCCTTCATCCCGGTGCCGTTACAAGTCTGACAGCCCTTGCCCTTGTAGAAGGTCACTTTTCCGCGGCCCTGGGGGACCCAGCCGTACGGCACCAGGTCGTCTTCGTGGCCCTCGAACGGCTCCTTGCAATCTTTGCAGATCCGGCGGCCAAGTCGTTGCGCCAAAATGAGCAGCAGCGCCGAGGACAGCAGGAACGGCTGGATGCCCATGTCCACCATCCGGGCCACGGTGGACGGGCAGTCGTTGGTGTGCAGCGTGGTGAAGACGAGGTGGCCGGTGAGGGCGGCGCGGATGGAGATCTGCGCAGTCTCAAGGTCACGCGTCTCACCGACGAGGATCACGTCGGGGTCCTGCCGCAGGAAGGACCGCAGGACGGCGGCGAACGTGCGGCCGACGCCCTCGTTGACCTGGACCTGGTTGACGCCCTTGAGGTTGTACTCGACCGGGTCCTCCGCGGTCATGATGTTGTGCTCGGGCGAGTTGATCGTCGAGATCGCCGAGTACAGGGTGGTGGTCTTGCCGGAGCCAGTCGGCCCCGTGATCAGCACCATGCCGTACGGCTGGTGGATGGCCTTGTTGAACTTCTCGTAGTTGTCGGGGTCGAAGCCGAGCTTGGTGAGGTCGAGCTGCAGCGAGTCCTTGTCGAGGATCCGCAGCACGGCCTTCTCGCCGAAGATCGTGGGCAGGATCGACACGCGGAAGTCGATCTCGCGCTGGCCGAAGCGCAGCTTGATGCGGCCGTCCTGCGGCAGCCGGCGCTCGGAGATGTCCAGGTTCGACATGATCTTGAGGCGCGAGATGATCGCCGGCTCCAGGCGCTTGGGCGGCGACAGCATCTCGTGCAGCACGCCGTCGATGCGGAACCGGACGCGGAACGTCTTCTCGTAGGGCTCCCAGTGCAGGTCGGAGGCGCCCTTGCGGATGGCGTCGGCCAGCACCATGTTGACGAGCTTGACGACGGGCGCCTCGTCGGCCGACTCCTTGAGCTCGAAGACGTCGACCTGCGGAGTGGCCGCCTCCTCCCCGACGACCTCCACGCTGCTGGGATCGCCGATGACCTCCGACATCCGCTCGTCCATGGACGCCGGCTGGACGGTCTCGTAGTTCTTGTCCAGCGCGCGCCGGATCGCCGCCTGCGGCGCCACCACCGGCAGGATCTGGAGATTCGTCATGAACGCGATGTCGTCCAGCGCGAACACGTTGGTGGGGTCCGCCATCGCCAGCGTCAGCGTGCCGCCGATACGCTTGACCGGCACCACCTCGTACTTCTTGGCGATGTGGGCCGGAACCAGGCGCAGCGTCTCGCCGTCGATGTCGAGGTTGCCGAGCGTGATGGACGGGATCCCGTACTGGCGGGACAGGAAGCCGATCAGCTGCTCCTCGCTGATGAACCCCAGGCCGACGAGGATGGTGCCAAGCTTGTCGGTCTTGCCCTTCTGCTCGCTCAGCGCCTGCCGCAGCTGCTCCTCAGTGATGAGCCCCTCGGCGACGAGGAGGTCGCCGAGGCGCCGCACCATCTGCTGGCCGACCTTGGTTTGGGCCATGGAGACCTATTACTGTAGCGCAACCAGCCGCTTTAACGTATCTGTAAAGGCGCGAAAAGCCTCGTCCTGGTAGACCACGAACACCACGCGTTTCAGCGTTGTTTTCGCGGACTTCAGGTGGGTGACCACGGCCGAGAGCATGGCCTCGGCCGCGGCCGGGGCTGCCACGTGGCCAACCCCGGTGCCGAGGGCCGGCAGGGCGATGGACGTCAGCCGGTGCTTGTCGGCCAGGGCCAGCACCGCCCGCGTCGTGCGGGCGACGGTCTCCGGGTCGGTCTTGAGGTCCGGCCCCATGACGGCGGCGTGAATGACGTGGGTCGCCTGGAGGTTCCCGCCGGGCGTCAGCACGGCTTCGCCGACCTCGATCGGGCCCTGGCGCAGGGCCTCTTCCTCGATCAGCACGCCGCCCTTGCGCTTGATGGCGGCCGCCACGCCGGCGCCCATCACGAGCGTCGAGTTGGCGGCGTTGACGATCGCGTCGACCTCCCAGTCCGTGATGTCGCCGCGCTCCACGGCGATCGAGGCGGCTCCGACCTTGGCTTTCATCGCGACTGCTCCCGCGCCTTGACCGCCTGCCACGACCGCTCGAGCTCCTCCGGGGACACGTTGCTGACGGACATGCCGCGGGCGTTCAGATCGTCCTCCATGGTGGTGAACCGGCGTCGGAACTTCTCGATGGCCCGCTGCAGGACGTCCTCGGCGTCGAGGGACGACAGGCGGGCGACGTTCACGAGCGAGAACAGGAGGTCGCCGAGCTCCTCGGCAAACCGGGCGTCGTCACCGGCGCCCAGCGCGGCGGCGGCCTCGCGGACCTCCTCGTCCACCTTGCCCCAGGCGGCGCGGGCGTCGGGCCAGTCGAAGCGCACGCGGGCAGCCTTGCTCTGGATGCGCTGCGCGCGCACCAGCGCGGGCAGCGCGCGCGGCACGCCGTCGATGACCGAGCGGCGCCGGCCGCGTGCCTCGGCCTCGCGCTGCTTGATCGACTCCCACTGCGCCAGCGCCTGCCCGGCCGTCTCGACGCTGGCGTCGCCGAAGACGTGCGGGTGGCGGCCGATCATCTTGTCGCCCAGGCGCGCGAGGACGTCGGCCATCGTGAACTCGCCGCGCTCCCCGGCGATCTCCGCGTGGAAGACGACCTGGAAGAGCAGGTCACCGAGCTCTTCGCGCAGCATGTCCACGTCTCCCGACTCGATGGCCTCCAGCACCTCATAGGCCTCCTCGATCAGGTACGGCTTGAGGGAGGTGCGGGTCTGCTCGCGGTCCCAGGGACAGCCGGAGGGGCCACGCAGGCGGTGCATGATGTCCAGGAGCCGCTCGAAGAGATCACCGGAGGACTGGGTCATGTGGTCCTGGCGGTCGAGTGATTATACAGCAGGGGTTTGCGCGTGTGCTAGGCTCCGAGCCGTATGAGCCCGGCGCAGGGCGAGGAAGGCAGCTTCAAGGTCACCGACCGCCGCCGGCGCTCCGACGAGCCCGCGCCGCCGCCCGCTGGGTCGGCGGCAGAGATGGCGCCGCCCAGCGCGAGGCCACCGGGCGAGCGCAGCCTCGTCGCGCTCTTCATGATGCTCGGCACCTCCGCGCTCGTGGCCCTGGGCGAGGACGCCGATCCCGCCACGCCGCCGCAGCGCGATCTGCCGGCGGCTGCCGAGTTCATCGACGTCCTGCTGCTGCTGCGCGACAAGACCGAGGGCCGCCGCTCGGAGCAGGAGACGCGGGTGCTCGAGGACCTGCTCTACGACCTGCAGCTGCGGTACGTCACGGCTACGAAGCGGCCCGGATGACCACGCGGCCGGGCTCGATCCTGACGTCTTCCACGTCCTGAGGCAGCGGCCAGCGCAGGAGCCCGACGGCGCCGGGATCGAGCAGCACCCGCAGCGCCCGCGCGGGCAGGCGCTGCCGGCCGAGCGCGAAGTCCTCGACGTCGAGGCTCCACTGCCGGCGGGCGCCGTCTTCGACGTGAGCGCGCGCACCGACGTGCACCCATACCGGGCGCGCGCGCCAGCCGGCGGGCAGCAGACCGGCCAGCGCGGCGGCCCCCGCGTCGTCGAGGAGCTGCCCGAGCGGGATCTGCGTGGTCACCTCCAGGCGGTCATCGCCCATCAGCCGGGCGCTGGGCGCCAGGAGCCGGACCCCGCGTGCCTCCACGAGGTGGCGCGCGAGCAGCGCGTTCACCTCGGCCTCGCTGAGCGTCACGGTGCGGCCGCGACGACCGCCGCGGGCGACGTCGAAGAGCTTCTGCTGCGCCCGCGTCCCATCGGCCGCGGTCGTTGCGGGGGGCGAGGCGCCGTCCGGCCGCGCCAGCATCCTGAGCATCGCTCCTGCCGCCCCGCCGACCAGCAGGGCGCAGACGGCCAGGGCGACCACGGACCCCAGGCAGCTGCCGCAGCCAAGCCGCATCGCCGCCACCGTACCATCGTCCCCGTCATTGCGTTGGAATCATGGGTATTTGTCATATACTTGACAGAAAGATACTCAGATGATATATGAATAGCGTACTCAATATGCCGGACCTGGAGGCCGGCAAGAAACTCGAAGGAGGATCACGTCTATGGCGATGGAGCGTTGGCGTCCATTTGGATCGACCGAGCGGTGGGAGCCGTTCCGCAATCTCACCGACATCCAGGGTGAGGTGAACCGCCTGTTCGATTCGTTCCTCGGCCGTCCGGCCGCGCCGTCCGCCGCCCGCTGGCTGCCCGCGATCGACATGCACGAGACGAAGGACGACCTCGTGCTGACGGTCGAGGTGCCCGGCGTGCGCGAGAAGGACGTCACCGTGTCGATCACCGGCGACCTGCTCACGATCAAGGGCGAGCGACGTTGGGCCGACGACAGCAAGGATCACAAATTCCTGCACGTCGAGCGCGCCTACGGCGAGTTCGAGCGCCTGGTGCAACTGCCGATGGCGGTGCAGGGTGACAAGGTGAAGGCGACCTGCCGCGACGGCGTGCTGCAGATCACGCTGCCGAAGGCGGAGGAGCTCAAGCCCCGCGAGATCAAGATCGACATTCAGTAGCGCATCGCGGAGGGGGCCGGTGCGGCCCCCTCCACGTCAAACGCCGAGAAAGGAAGCGCAGCGACATGGCAAAGGTGATCGGAATCGACCTCGGGACGACGAACTCAGTCGTCGCCGTGATGGAGGGCGGGAATCCGACCGTCATTCCCAACCAGGAGGGCAGTCGGCTGACGCCGTCCGTGGTGGCGTTCACGAAGGACGGCGAGATCCTCGTGGGGCAGGTGGCCAAGCGGCAGGCGATCACGAATCCGGAGAACACCGTGTTCTCGATCAAGCGGTTCATGGGCCGCCGCCACGACGAGGTGCTGCAGGAGACCAAGCTCGTCCCCTACAAGGTCGCGAAGGCGTCCAACGGCGAGGCGCGCATCGAGGTGCGCGGCAAGCAGTACGCGCCGCCCGAGATCTCGGCCATGATCCTGCGCAAGCTCAAGGAGGCCGCCGAGGCCTACCTGGGCGAGAAGGTGAGCCAGGCCGTCATCACCGTGCCGGCCTACTTCAACGACAGCCAGCGCCAGGCCACCAAGGACGCCGGCAAGATCGCCGGCCTCGAGGTGCTGCGCATCATCAACGAGCCGACGGCGGCCGCGCTGGCGTACGGCCTGGACAAGAAGAAGGAAGAGAAGATCGCCGTCTACGACCTCGGCGGCGGCACGTTCGACATCTCGATCCTGGAGATCGGCGAGGGTGTGTTCGAGGTCAAGGCCACCAACGGTGACACGCACCTCGGCGGCGACGACTTCGACCAGCGCGTGATCGACTGGATCGCCACCGAGTTCGGCAAGGAGAACGGCATCGACCTGCGCAAGGACCGCATGGCCCTGCAGCGGCTGAAGGAAGCCGCCGAGAAGGCCAAGGTCGAGCTCAGCTCCACCGTCCAGACGGAGATCAACCTGCCGTTCATCACGGCCGACGCCAGCGGGCCCAAGCACCTCGTGATGACGCTCACGCGGGCCAAGCTGGAGTCCCTGGTCGCCGACCTCGTGGACCGCACGCTCGGTCCCTGCCGGCAGGCCATGCAGGACGCCGGCGTCACCGCCAAGGACGTGGACGAGGTGGTCCTCGTCGGCGGCCAGACGCGGATGCCGAAGGTGCAGGACGTCGTCAAGCAGATGTTCGGCAAGGAGCCGCACAAGGGCGTCAACCCCGACGAGGTCGTTGCGGTCGGCGCCGCCGTGCAGGCCGCGGTCCTCACCGGCGAGGTCAAGGACGTGGTGCTGCTCGACGTCACGCCGCTGTCGCTCGGCATCGAGACGCTGGGCGGCGTCATGACGACGCTGATCTCCCGCAACACCACGATCCCGACCAAGAAGAGCGAGACGTTCACCACGGCGGCCGACAACCAGGACTCCGTCGAGGTGCACGTGATGCAGGGCGAGCGGCCGATGGCGCGCGACAACCGAACGCTGGGCAAGTTCCATCTGGTGGGCATCCCGCCGGCGCCGCGCGGCATGCCGCAGATCGAGGTGACGTTCGACATCGACGCCAACAGCATCCTCAACGTGTCGGCGCGCGACAAGGCGACCGGCAAGGAGCAGAAGATCACGATCACCGCGTCGTCCACGCTGACGAAGGACGACATCGACCGCATGGTGAAGGAGGCGGAGTCGAACGCCGCCGAGGACACCAAGCGCAAGGCCGAGATCGAGACGCGCAACCAGGCCGACTCGCTGGTGTACTCCACCGAGCGCACGCTGGCCGAGCATGGCGCCAAGCTCGGGGAGGCCGATCGCAAGGCCGTGGACGAGGCGCTGAACGAGGCCAAGGAGGCGCTCAAGGGCGAGGACATCGAGCGCATCACGCGCGCCCAGGACGCGCTCACCCGCGCCTCGCACAAGCTCGCCGAGGTGATGTACCGCGAGGCGAGCCAGGGGCCCTCGGCCCCGGGCGAGGCGGCCGGCGGTCAGCGGCCGGGCGGCGGCGGCCCCAAGGAGGGCGAGGTCGTCGACGCCGAGTTCGAGGATCTGGGCGACAAGAAGTAGGCGTATGCGTCGCGATTACTACGCGGTCCTCGGCATCACGGCGACCGCGGTGCCGCGCGAGATCCGCCAGGCCTACCAGCGGCTCGCGCGGCAGTACTCCCCCGACATCAACTTCTGGGACGCGGCGGCCGCGGTGCTGTTCGAGGAGATCGCCGAGGCCTACCGCGTGCTCAGCGATCCCGAGGCGCGGGCGCTGTATGACCGCTTCGGGCTGGCGGCGCAGGGCCTGGACACCGGCCGCCGGGGCGAGGACGTCCACGTCACGGTGGACCTGGAGTTCGCCGACGTCGCCCGTGGGGCCACGCTGCGCCTCAACGTCCCACGCTTCTCGCCGTGCGGCGACTGCGGGGCGAGCGGGCGGCGCGAGGCGCGGGCCTGTCCCGGCTGCGCCGGCCGAGGCGTGCGCCGCGCGGTGGAGCCGGTGACGGTCGCGGTGCCGCCAGGGGTCGACTCCGGCACGCAGGTCCGCGTGACCGCCGAGGGTAGCGCCGGTCCGTTCGGCGGCCCGCGCGGCGACCTCGTGGTCAGCACGCGCGTGCAGGAGCATCCGTTCTTCGTGCGGCGCGGCGAGGGCGTGCACTGCGAGATCCCCATCGGCGTCTGGGAGGCGCTGCGCGGCGCCCGCGTGCGCGTGCCGACGCCGCTCGACGACGCCGTCCTGGTCGTGCCGCCGGGCACCGCGGCCGGCCAGGTCTTCCGCCTGCGCGGGCAGGGCCTGCCGCGGCTCGCCGACGGCACGCCGGGTGATCTGTACGTCACCGTGCGGGTCGAGATGCCGACCGGGCTGGACGCGCGGACCGACGAGATCGTGCGCGAGCTGGAGCGGCTGCTGCCGGGGCCGTCGCGCGCCGACCTCGCCCGGTTCCGGGGAGGAGCGTCGTGAACGATCGAGCCAAGCCACTGTACATGATCGGCGTCGTCGCCGAGATGCTGAAGGTGCATCCGCAGACGCTGCGCTTCTACGAGAAGAAAGGCCTGGTGAAGCCGAGCCGTACCGAGGGGCAGACGCGCATGTACTCCGCCGAGGACGTCGAAGACATCGCGCGCCTGCTGCGTCTTACCCGTGACCTCGGCGTGAATCTCGCCGGGGTCGAGATCATCCTAAAGATGAGACGGCGAATGACCGACATGCAGCGACAGATCGAGGACCTCCTGACCTACGTCCGCGACAGCGGCGGCGAGGTCCCGGCGGCCGGGGCGCCGCCCCGCGACGCGCTCGTCCGGGCGGCCGCCAACCAGCTGAAGCCCGTCGATCTGTTCTGAGAAAGCGATAGTGGAATGAGTGACGTGAAGGATGTTCGTCCCGGCGGCCTCGTGCCCGATGTGTTGCCCATCCTGCCGCTGCGCGGGACCGTGCTGCTGCCGCACGCCGTGCTGCCGCTCGGCGCGGGACGGCCCTCGTCGGTCCGCCTGATCGAGGACGCCGTGCAGGCCGGCCGGATCGTCGGCGCGGTGATGCAGCGCGACCCGCAGGAGAGCGCGCCTGGCCTCGAGGGCCTGCACCCGGTCGGCACCCTGACGGTGATCCACAAGGTCGTCAAGCAGGCCGACGGCACGCTGCGCGTGATCGTGCAGGGCCTGGGCCGCTTCCGTCTCGTCGAGGTCGTCGAGCGCGAGCCGTTCCTGCGCGCCCGGATCCAGGTCATCGAGGAGCCGACGCCGGCCGGCGACCTCGAGCTGGAGGCGCTGGTCCGCAGCGTGCGCACGCTGTTCGAGAAGGTCGTCTCGCTGTCGCCGGCGCTGCCCGACGAGCTCGTCACCGTCGTCGCCGGCACCGCCGAGCCGGGGGCGCTGGCCGACCTCATCGCCGCCTCGCTGCCGACGCTCGCCAACGAGCGCAAGCAGGAGCTGCTGGAGACGATCGAGGTCCACGAGCGGCTGCAGAAGCTGGCCGGCCTGCTCGCCAAGGAGGCCGAGGTCCTCGAGCTCGGCTCGAAGATCCAGTCCGAGGTGCAGTCGGAGGTCTCCAAGACGCAGCGCGAGTACTACCTGCGCGAGCAGCTCAAGGCTATCCAGAAGGAGCTGGGCGAGAGCGACGAGCGCACGCAGGAGATCGAGACGCTGCGGCAGAAGATCGAGGCGGCCGGCATGACGGACGAGGCGCGGACGGAGGCGCTGCGCGAGCTGGATCGGCTCGCCAAGATGCCGCCGGCCGCCGCCGAGTACACCGTCGCCCGGACGTACATCGACTGGCTCGTGTCCATGCCGTGGGCGCAGGAGACGACCGACGACGCCGACCTCGCGCGCGCCAAGACGGTGCTGGACGAGGATCACGAGGGCCTGGAGAAGATCAAGGACCGCGTGCTGGAGTACCTGGCGGTGAAGAAGATCCGTCCGGGCGGCCGCGACCCGATCCTCTGCTTCGTCGGCCCGCCCGGTGTCGGCAAGACCTCGCTCGGCCGCTCGGTGGCGCGCGCGCTCGGCCGCAAGTTCCACCGCATCTCGCTGGGCGGCATGCGCGACGAGGCGGAGATCCGCGGGCACCGGCGCACGTACATCGGCGCGCTGCCGGGCCAGATCGTGCAAGGCCTGCGGCGGGCGGGGACGAAGAACCCCGTGCTGATGCTCGACGAGATCGACAAGCTCGGCATGGACTTCCGCGGCGATCCCGCCTCCGCGCTGCTCGAGGTGCTGGACCCGGAGCAGAACTCGGCATTCCGCGACCACTACCTCGACGTGCCCTTCGATCTCTCGCGGGTGCTGTTCATCACCACGGCGAACGTGATGGACACCGTGCCGCCGCCGCTGCGCGACCGCATGGAGGTCATCCACCTGGCCGGCTACACCGAGGAGGAGAAGATCGCGATCGCCCGCCAGCACCTGGTGCCCAAGCAGGCGCGCGAGCACGGCCTGGCGCCGGCCGACGTCGAGTTCACGCTGGAAGCGCTGCGGCTGCTCGCCCGCGGCTACACGCGGGAGGCCGGCGTGCGCAGCCTCGAGCGCGAGATCGCCAGCGTGTGCCGCAAGGTCGCGCGGCGCCGCGCGGAGGGCGACACGCAGCCGGCGCGCATCACGCCCGACGCGGTGACGTCGTTCCTCGGGGCGCCACGGTTCGAGTTCGAGGAGCTGCAGGAGCGCACGCGGGTGCCGGGCGTGGCGACCGGGCTGGCGTGGACCCCGGCCGGGGGTGACATCCTGTTCGTGGAGGCGACGCGCATGGCCGGCTCGCACACGCTGACGCTGACCGGCCAGCTGGGCGACGTCATGAAGGAGTCGGTGCAGGCCGCGCTGGCCTGGGTGCGCTCGCACGCGGCCGAGCTCGGCATCCCGGTCGATTTCTGGGAGCGCTCGGACATCCACGTGCACGTCCCGGCCGGCGCGATTCCCAAGGATGGCCCGTCGGCCGGCGTGACGATGGCGACCGCGCTCGTCTCGCTGCTCACCGGCCGCCCGGTGCGGCCGGCGCTGGCGATGACCGGCGAGGTGAGCCTGTCCGGGCGCGTGCTGCCGGTGGGCGGCATCAAGGAGAAGGTGCTGGCCGCGCATCGGGCCGGCGTGCGGACGGTGATCCTGCCGCGCCGTAACGAGAAGAACCTGGTCGAGGACGTCCCGGCCGGTGTCCGGGAGGCCATGACGTTCCACCTCGTGGACTCGATCCCCGAGGTTCTGCGGGTGGCGTTCGACGAGGTGCCGAGCGTCACCCTTGAGCTCGCCGGCGTCGGACTGTAAGCCGGCGATTTCCCTAGCCCCGGCGGCGCCGGCCGCCGGGGCGTTGCAACCCTGCCACGGCCTTCGCTAAGATAGCCTCACCGTGGTCTCTCGCTTGATCCTCCCTGTGGCGGTCTTCGTCGCCACCGTCGTGAGCGTCGGCCCCGCGGGCGCGGAGATGTACCGGCTCACGGCGCCCGACGGCACCGTGCACTTCACCAACGCCCCGAACGACCCGCGCTACCAGCGCATGGGCATCGCGCCGTCGGGGACGGCGGCCGGCTGGCTGCGCCTGCCCCAGGGCGACACGGCCCCGTACCTGCACGAGATCCGCGAGGCGGCCGAGCGCTACGGCGTGCCGTTCAAGCTGGTCTCCGCGGTCATCCGGGCGGAGTCCGGCTTCAACCCGCGGGCGGTCTCGCGCAAGGGCGCCCAGGGCCTGATGCAGCTGATGCCGACAACGGCGGCGACGCTGGGCGTGCGCAACTCGTTCGACCCGCGCGAGAACATCGACGGCGGCGTCCGGCATCTGCGCGGGCTCATCGAGCGCTTCCCGAACAACCTGCCGTTCGCGATCGCAGCCTACAACGCGGGGGAGAAGGCCGTGGTGCAGTACGGCGGCATCCCGCCGTACCCGGAGACGCAGGACTACGTGACGAAGGTGCTCTACTTCTACGGCGGTACCGTCGAGGGCGGCACCACGCCGCCGACACGCATCTACCAGACGGTGGAGCGCGACGGCACCATCGTCTACACGAACATCCCGCCGCGCGGCAAGCCCTAACGCTCAGCGGAGCAGCTTCGACAGCTCCCGGAAGGCGTCGCTGTCCGCGCGGCCGAGGAGCTGGAAGACGACCGTCTCGGTGCAGGTGATCACGGCGCCCGCTTGCCGCGCCTGCGCCAGCCCGATCTCCATCGTCGCTGCCCGCCGCGAGCACACCGCGTCGGCGACGACCGATACGCGCAACCCCTGACCGAGCAGGGCCAGCGCCGTGAGCAGCACGCAGACGTGCGCCTCCACGCCGGCCAGGACGACGTGATCGGCGCCCAGCGCGCGCAGCCGGTCGAGAAAGCCGTCGGCGTCGGTGCACGAGAACGCGGTCTTCTCGAGCGGCGCCACGTCGGGCAGCAGCGCCCGCAGCTCGGGCAGCGTACGGCCGAGGCCCTTGGGGTACTGCTCGGTGAGGAGCACGGGGACGTCGAGCCGCTGGGCGGCGGCGACGAGGATCTTGAGGTTGGCCATCATGTCGTCGCGCCGCTCGGCGTCCATCGCGTTGAACAAGCGTTCCTGCACATCGACGACGACCAGCACCGGGCGCGCCATGGGGTGTCCTCCGCTCGTGGATTGCCGGGCCGGTATTCTCGCACGAGTCGGAAGCGGCGACACGGGCGGAGCGCGGCGCGGCCGCCGGTGCCGGGCCGGCGGCCGCGATCAGGCGCGGGCTACGGGCAGGTGGTGCCGCCGTTGGAGTCGGCGCCGGTGCTGTCACCGGTCGCGCACACCATGAACGTCCCGACGGCGCTCGACGAGTACTTGTACGACGTCCCCGAGCCCGTCCAGCCCTGGGGCAGCGTCGGCATCGCGTTGATGAACGGACCGCCGACCTGGTTGGCGTTGTTCGTCTGCTGGGTGAGCAGCACCGCCGGGAAGGCGCCGCTCTGGTTCACCGCCGTCGGACAGTTCGTGCCGCTGGAGCCGTTGTCCGGCAGGTTGCCGCAGTGACCGCTGTAGATCGAGATGGCGGTGGCCATCGAGCGCGTGTCCGCCTGCGCCTTGGCGATGCGCGCGCGCGCCTGCATGTTCGTGTACAGCGGCATCGCGATCGCCGCCAGGATCCCGATGATCGCCACCACGATCAGCAGCTCGATGAGCGTGAAGCCGCCCGTCTTGCGAAGACGAAGCATGGACGTCCCCCCCTCGTGAATGAACGCCGGATCGCGGCCGACGTCGCGCCCGGACGTTGCAGGGGGAATGCCACGCCCGGCCGAACCTGCTGGGGCCTCGCAGAATCGCACAGTTGACCACCACCCGGCCCGCGCCGGCGCCCGGCCGCCTGCCCGGATGACAACACCAAGTGGCACGCCGATGACGCCGCGGCCGGACGCCGCGCCGCGGCGCGTCAGACCCGCCACTGGCGATCGAGGCCGCGGTACTGCACGGCCTCGGCGCAGTGCTCGGCGCCGATCACCGGCGCGCCCGCGAGGTCGGCGATCGTGCGGGCGACGCGCAGCGCGCGGTCGTGGCCGCGTGCGGAGAGACCCAGCCGCGTCATCGCCGCCCCGAGCAGCCGCGCGGCCTCGGGCGCGACCGGGCAGAGCCGGCGCAGCTGGCGCGGCGTCATCTCGGCGTTGACGGACAGCCCGGTGCCGCGCAGGCGCTCGCGCTGACGCTCGCGCGCGGCCAGCACGCGCGCGCGGATCGCGCCCGACGTGGCGCTCACGCCGTTGCCCTGGAACTCCGCGGCCTCCAGCGCCGGCAGCTCGACCTGCAGGTCGATGCGGTCGAGCAGCGGCCGCGAGAGCCGGCCGAGATAGCGGTTGCGCTCCGCCGGCGTGCACAGACAGCGCTCGAGCGAGGGACAGCCGCGGCGGCACGGGTTGGCGGCGGCGACGAGGAGGAAGCGCGCGGGGAAATCGCCGACGCCGCTGGCGCGCGTGATCGCCACGCGCCCGTCCTCCAGCGGCTGCCGCAGCGATTCGAGCACGTGCTGCTGGAACTCCGGCAGCTCGTCTAGGAACAGCACGCCGCGATGGGCGAGGGTCACCTCGCCGGGATGCGGCGGGCTGCCACCGCCGATCAGGCCCGAGACCGAGATCGTGTGATGCGGCGCGCGGAAGGGCCGCGCCATCATGAGCCCGGCGGGCCGCGGCAGCAGGCCGGCGACCGACCAGATCGTCGAGACCTCGATCATCTCCTCGCGCGCCAGCGGCGGCAGGATCGCGGCCAGGCGTCGCGCGAGCATCGTCTTGCCGGCGCCGGGCGGGCCCACGAGCAGGACGTTGTGGCCGCCGGCGCCGGCGATCTCCAGCGCGCGCTTGGCGTGCGCCTGGCCCTTCACGTCGGCGAAGTCGGCGTCGTCGGCCGGCAGCGTCGCCGGTTCCGACGCGGTCGCCGCCGGCGGCAGCCGCTCGCCGCTCAGCAGCGCGACGGCGTCGCGCAGCGTCGCCGCCGGCAGCACGCGCAGGCCCTCCACCGCCGCCGCCTCCGCGCAGTTGCCCTCGGGGACGAGCAGGGTGCCGACGCCGTGCCGCCAGCACGCCAGGCCCACCGCGAGCGTGCCGCGGACGGGTTGGATCTGGCCGTCGAGCGCGAGCTCGCCGACGACCGCGAACGGCCCCAGCGTGCCGTCGCGCAGCGCGCCGGTGGCGGCCAGGATGCCGAGGGCGATCGGCAGGTCGAACGCGGCGCCCTCCTTGCGCACGTCGGCCGGCGACAGATTCACCGTGACCCGGTCGTTGGGGAACGCGAACCCGGCGTTGCGGATCGCCGTGCGGACGCGCTCGCGGCTCTCGCGGACGGCCGAGTCGGGCAGGCCGACGGTCGTGAACGCCGGCAGCCCGGCGGCGACGTCCACCTCCACCCGCACGAGCGCGGCCTCCACGCCGCGCAGCGCCGCCGAGAGCACGTGGGCCAGCACGCCGCGATTGTTCGGGCGCCACCGCGGCGCGTCAATGTCCCAAAATCCAGACACTTACCGGGACTGCCGAAGTGCTAAAGTCGTCCGAGCATGGCAGCGCAGGTGCGGCCGCTCGAGCCGGGGGACGGCGCCCGGACGCTCCGCCCCGTGATCCTGGTGGTGGACGACGAGCCCGGCCTGCGCGAATCCTTCCGCCTCATCCTGGACGACGACTACGAGGTCGTGGACGTGGCCGACGGCGCCGCCGCGCTCGACATCGTCCGCTCCACCCAGGTGGACCTGGTGCTGCTCGACATCCGGCTGCCCGGCATGGACGGCATCGAGGTGCTGGAGCGCGTCAAGGCCATCGACGAGAGCGTCGAGGTGATCCTGGTCACCGCGGTGAAGACCGTCCGCACGGCTGTCGCCGCGATGAAGCTCGGCGCCTTCGACTACCTCACCAAGCCGTTCGAGGAGGACGAGCTGCTCTCGCTCGTGCGCCGGGCGCTGGAGCGGCGCTCGCTCGAGCGGGAGGTGGTCTACCTGCGCTCGGAGCTGGAGCGGCGCCACGACTTCGGCGAGATCGTTGGCGAGCACCCGGAGATGCAGAAGCTCTATCGCCTCGTCGCCCACGTGGCTCGCACGTCCACCACGGTGCTGATCACCGGCGAGAGCGGCACCGGCAAGGAGCTGATCGCGCGCGCGATCCACCGGCAGAGTCCCCGGCGGGACAAGCCCTTCGTCGCCGTGAACCCAGCGGCGATCGCCGACACGCTCGTGGAGTCGGAGCTGTTCGGCCACGAGAAGGGCGCGTTCACCGGCGCCTTCCAGCGCAAGCTGGGACGCTTCGAGCTGGCCCAGGGCGGCACGCTGTTCCTGGACGAGATCGCCACGCTCAAGCCCGAGCTGCAGGCCAAGCTGCTGCGCGTGCTGCAGGAGCGCGAGATCGAGCGGGTGGGCAGCGGGCACGCCATCAAGATCGACGCGCGCATCATCGCCGCCACCAACGTCGACCTCGGCGAGGCGGTGGCCCGCGGCGCCTTCCGGGAGGACCTCTACTACCGCCTGAACGTCGTGCACGTGCCGGTGCCGCCGCTGCGCGAGCGGGCCAGCGACATCCCGCTGCTGGTCCGCCACTTCATC